>JAQUJQ010000086.1 GCA_028680875.1 Eubacteriales bacterium | reverse complement strand
TCTCTTGAAGTTTCATAGCCTTAATTACATGATTTAATAATATCATAGAGGTTACAGTTCCTACTCCTCCGGGAACAGGAGTAATGGCCCCTACTTTGTCTGATACAGCTTTGAAATCTACATCGCCACAAATACTGTCATTCACAAAATTTATTCCCACATCAATAACAATACTTTCCTTTGAAAAAAATTCCGGTCCAAAAAACTTTCCTTTTCCAACGCCGGTCACTATGATATCTGCTTTAGAGGTTATCCCTGAAAGATCTTTTGTCTTAGAATGGCAAATAGTAACAGTTGCATTTTCATCAAGGAAAAGCATAGAAAGAGGTTTTCCCAATACCATACTTCTATTGACAATTGTTACATTCTTTCCATTCAAATCATATTTATAATGCTTAAGGATCTCAATAACCGCCTCCGGTGTACATGGTGCAATTCCGTTTTTATCACCAACGAATACTTTTTCGATGTTGATAGGATTCATGCAGTCAATATCTTTTTCCGGTAAAATTGCTCTGCTGATTTGTTCCATATCTAGCTGTTTAGGTAATGGTCTAAATATTAAAATTCCATGAATTTTTGGGTTCTGATTTAATTTTTCCAGAATTTCTATGATATTTTTAGTTTTCGAATTATTTTCTTCTATAACTTCCGCTTCGATTCCTACCGCATCGCAGTTTTTGAGTACTCTAGACTCATAAGAAATATCATCGGGCCGCTGTCCCATACGCAAAATAGCAATTCTAGGCACGATGCTTCCGTTATTTTTATAATACTCTACTTCATTAATAATAGTCTCTTTTATTTTATCTGCTACCGGTTTTCCTTTTAACAACATGATATTACCTCCATATATTCATAAACCCCAACTTGGTAAATTTAAAAACAAGAGGACGAAAGTGATAAAAAAACAGCAGATTTATACCTGCTGATGTTTACATGGTTGCGGGGAAGGGATTTGAACCCCTGTCCTCCGGGTTATGAGCCCGACGAGCTACCAGCTGCTCTACCCCGCGACAATATTTAATTATTTGGTGCCGGAGACCGGAATCGAACCGGTACGATCGGTAAGGATCGCAGGATTTTAAGTCCTGTGCGTCTGCCAATTCCGCCACTCCGGCTGATGGCTCCAAGGGTGGGGCTCGAACCCACAGCCTATCGGTTAACAGCCGAGTGCTCCACCATTGAGCTACCTTGGAAAGTGGCTTCGCCTTAACCAGCGACTCCATTATTATACATCAAGCAGAGAATGAATGTCAAGGATAAATTTCGAAGCCGTTATATCAATTTATACTTGACTTTGACCGGTTTGAAAAGCCATTTCATTTATTTGAGCATAACCCGGTTTTACATGATCTCTGATTATTTTTTTCCAGTCAATATCCGGTAATTCAATCGCTTTTACTAAAGCTCCCAATAAAACAATGTTCATAGTCTTAGGATTTCCTAGTTTTTCAGCAATTTCAGTTGCTTTAAAAATGTATGTAGTTGCCTTGTTTGAAAGTTCCTCCAAAATACCTTGTGGGTATTCAACTTTTCCCAATTGAATCGGTACAGAAGGAATTTCAACATCATTAATAACTACTTTGCCTCCCTCTTTTAGATATTCAATCCAACGCAATGCTTCCATTTTTTCAAAAGCCACTATAAGGTCAGCCTCACCCTTTCCGATGATGGGAGAATAAACCTTTTCTCCAAAACGTATCTGGGTACTAACATTGCCACCCCGTTGTGACATTCCATGAATCTCCGACATTTTTACATCGTATCCTGCCTCAATCAATCCCGCAGAAAGGATCTTGCTGGCCAGAATGGTTCCCTGGCCGCCTACTCCAACTAATAGTATATTCTTTACTTGTTTCATTTTATCCCTCCTGCTCTATGGCATCAAAGGGGCACACCTGTTTGCAAACGCTGCAACCGATGCAGGTTTCCGGATTGATGACAATCTTCTTTCCTGAATATATAGCCGGGCAGCCGGTTCTGATACAAGTACGGCACCCTGTACATTTTTCTTGATTGATGATATATTTTTTCGGCTTTAAATCAAACTCTGCCTTATCTCTGTCACTGAACTTTTTAATTGCACAAGGCCATCTGGTAATTACTACAGCAGGTTCATTTTTCGCTAAGGCCTCATCCAATATTTTGCTGGTTTCTTCTAATTTTAATGGATTTATTGTATAAATATTGTCTTCCTTAATTCCTACAGCTTTACAAAGAAGAGGTATATTTACCTGAGAAGTTGATTCACCCATAAGGGTATAATCCGTCCCCGGGTTATCTTGGTGGCCTGTCATACCTGTAGTTCGATTATCCAAAATTACTGTTAAACTGTTACCCTTATTGTAAACTACATCCATCAAACCGGTTACCCCTGAATGAAAGAATGTAGAATCACCAATCACTGATACAACCTTTCTATCGACACCTGTTTGTTCAAAAGCCTTCTTGGCTCCGTGGCCGACACTTATACTGGCCCCCATACAGATGCAGGTGTCCATGGCTGATAAAGGCGGAGAAGATCCCAGCGTATAACAACCAATATCTCCGGTAATCATCAGATTTTTCTTTTTGCCAAGTACATAGAAAAAAGCTCTATGAGGACAGCCTGCACATAAAGTAGGTGGCCGTACAATAGCCTCTTTCATTGTTTGAATAGTTTTATTTTCAATATTAAAAACGGCTTTGCGTATGATATCCGGATTAAGCTCATCCATCTCCGGAATGATTGATTTACCGATACAGTCAATACCGGCCATTTTAACATGGTTTTCAATATAAGGATCCATTTCCTCAACTACATAAAGTTTCTTTACCTTGCTTGCAAATTCCCGTATTAAACCCATGGGCATGGGATAGGTCATTCCTAGTTTTAAATAGGAGACATCATCACCAAAAACCTCTCTTGCATACTGATAAGCAACACCTGCACTGATCACTCCTATTTCATTACTATTATACTGAACCGCATTAATTTCTGCTTGATCGGAATATTCCTCCATCGCTGCCAATCGTTCAATGAGTTTACGCCGTAGTACCTTTCCGTTTGCCGGAGTGGCAACATATTTAGCAATATTTCTCTCATAAGGAATTGAAACTTTATCAACACGCTCTTCTAAATCTACAAGGCTCTTGCTGTGACAGATTCGTGTAGTCACCCGTAGCATTACAGGCGTATCAAATTTTTCAGAAAGTATAAATGCAAGTTTGGTAAATTCTTTGGCCTCTTTGCTGTCAGAGGGTTCTAACATTAAAACTTTGGCTGCCGTGGCATAATTACGTGAGTCCTGTTCATTCTGAGAGCTATGCATTCCGGGGTCATCGGCAGTAACCAATACAAAACCTCCTGTAACTCCGGTATAAGCTGCAGTAAACAAAGGATCTGCTGCCACATTAACACCAACGTGCTTCATGGCGGCCAAGGATCGAACCCCGGCAATGGATGCGCCCATAGCCGCTTCTAGGGCTACCTTTTCATTGGGTGCCCATTCACAGTATAGTTCTTTTTTATAGTTAGCCAGATTTTCCAATATTTCTGTACTGGGAGTCCCCGGATAAGCTGAGGCAAATACAAGTCCTGCTTCATAGGCCCCTCTGGCGATAGCCTCATTCCCGGTTAATAGCTGTTTCATTTTTGAATCTCCTCTTTCTGGCCTTCCTCTTTTCCGGTCTCCTGCTCTCCCAAAATCAATTCAGCCTTCTTTCTGTATTTACGTTCATTTTCTTTATCCTTACTTATTTTATAGAGGTCCGCAAGTTCCAACATGCTTTCTGCATGAGAAGGGTTTATGGATAAAGCTCGTTTAAAGCTGGAAAAAGCTGTATTGATCTTTCCTATCCTGGCATAAGCTACCCCTAAGTAATAAGAAAGGGGCCACCAGCTTTTAAAGTTGGTGTCCAAATAAGGTTCTAATATTTGTATCCCTTCCGACCAGCGACCGGCCATAACTGAATTACATCCCTTTTCAATTTCAATTGGTTGTTTCAATTGCTCCAGCCGTTGGCGGATTTCCTTTTTATCCTTACCATTTTTGCTTTTTCGCAAAAACTCCTGCCATGTAAAAGCTGCCTTTTGGTACAGCCCCATATTCAGGTAACTATAGCCTAAAAAGTAATAGGCATCGGCTAAACGTGGATGTACCTCCGTTAGCAGTTCATAGTATTCATGAGCCTCGGCCTTGAATCTGCCGATAAATTCTTCGTCATTGCTGTTCATGTATTGTTCCATACAAGCTCTGGCATAGCTATGCATAGCATGAATGTAATCCGGTTTTAAGATTAAAGCGGCTCGGAAATAAATAGTAGCCCGATCTAAATCTTTTTCTTCCGCAGCATCTCTTCCCAATTTAATCAGGCCTTCCAGAATTTTATAATTAAAGGATTCATTCATATATTCCACATACTGAGGAACATATTTAAATTTAGGATCAATACCCATGATCCATGCCATGTTCTCAGCAATGTGCAAAACCTTTAACCCCTCACCACCGCAGAAAGCTTCCAAATCTTCTTTCCGCATAGGAATAGGAACACCGGCCATGAATTTCACTTTAATCACCCGCTGCAAATAGGAAGGAGAGAATTCATCAAAAACAAAATTCTTAAGATATTTTTTGAAGTATCTCCCAATCCGATCCTCCCGGGATTCAAAGGGTGGCAATACCGGAGCTACCGGCGAAATTTTACTCTTTTGATTGACCATTAGTTTCTCTGCTTTTTCAATTTGTTTCATCCTTCTGGCCCCCATCCTTCCATTTGTATTTTTTTTGCAACTTCGGAATTCAATGATTGGTTGATATCTTGTAAAAGGATTTGCTCCATTTTTTTCCCGGTTCCCGGTAAATATTTATCCTTCCACCATCCATAGAGATGAAGGATCCGATAAAGACTCTCTTTTCTATGAGACCTGTGCTGAAATCCCTTTAAATGATAGAAATAAGCCAGTTCTTCGTAGAAACAAAAAGCCTCCATCCCTAATTGACCGGTAGCAAAATCCAATGTATTGGAAAAGCCTCCTCTATTATAATACAGGGAAAAAACAGTTTCCAGCATCTTTATCCGGGCCAACCCCTCTGCAGAGAGAAAACGGTTGGAAATTACTTCATAAGGAGGATGATCCCGATAGACATATTCGTAATCATCAGCCTGCCGCCGGATTTGCGTCCCAGGTAGAAGTTTTAAAAAACCAAGCTGCAAATGATGCGGTTTCAATGCATAAACCTGATTAAACGAATGTGCAAAAGTATCATAATCCTCAAATGGCAATCCGGCTATCAAATCCAAATGAAGATGAATGTTGTTTTTTGACCTAAGCCTTCTTACATTGGCAGAAAGCTTGGAAAAATCCCCTTTACGGTTTATTGCGTCCAATGTGGGCTGATTGGTTGATTGAATACCGATCTCAAACTGGAACAGACCCGGTCTTGCCTTCTCCAACAACTGCAACATTTCCTCATTCATCAATTCCCCACACAATTCAAAGTGAAAATTGGTAAACTTGTTATCTACATTCATCAGATACCTAAAAATCTCTATAGCACGGATCTTATCATAGTTAAAGGTTCTGTCAACCAGTTTGACTTGTTTCACTTTATTATGAATAAAAAAGCTTAAATCACGCTTTACCTGCTCTAACGATAATGAACGCACTCCTAGATTCGTTGAAGAAAGGCAATAGCTACAAGAAAAGGGGCATCCTCTGGAGGATTCATAATATACGATTTTATCGCTTTCACTACCTGTATATGAATAAGGAAAAGGAACTTGATTGAAATCCACCTCTCTTGCCGGATTTACACAGATATCTCCATTTCGTCGATAAATCAACCCGCTAATCGCCTCAAGATCCCGGGGGGATTGTTTAAGTAGCAATGCAAGCAAATCAGGAAAGGTTTCCTCCCCTTCTCCCATCACAATCAAATCAATGGCTTTGTAGTTTTTCAGCAATTCCTCTCCGCGATGACCGGCTTCGGGCCCTCCAAGTACAATGATCAAATCAGGCTTAGCTTTTTTAATTGTTTCTGCCAGATAAAGAATTCGCTCAATATTCCAAATATAACAGGAAAAACAAATTGCTCCATACTCACCTCGCAACAATTCTGTATATATATAATCGTCTTCGTGATTAATGGTAAATTCCCGGATTTCCAGAGTATTTCTTGCTTGTCCTGCAACCGCAAAAAGATACCTCAGCGCCAGGTTGGAATGGATGTATTTGGCATTTAGAGTTGTAAGGGCTATTTTCATGCTAAAGCATCCTGAACCTTTCTTCTTTTAACATCGATGCATTTTCTTTTGCCAATTTTATTTGATAAAGCATAGAATCTTTGTCCCCGGGCAAATCTCCTCTTAAAGAGAGATAATTGGATGCATGATTACTGCGGAAAACACAAGTTTTCTCAACTTGAATGTTTTGGAGCATCAGCTCTGTTTCCAATAACACTTCATAAGGTGAAAGCAGTTTAAAATCACCTGACTGTATATCCCGATAAAGTTCCGTTTCCCTCTCGATCATTAGAGTTAACAGCCCGACATAAGACGGTTCCATCCGACTCATCATCCGTCCTGTTTCAACGGCGTGTTCTTGCCAGTCCTCCTTTCCTGCCAAGCCGGAAATAAATGTCACCGATGCTTTTATGCCTCCATCTTCTATTTTCCGGACAGCCTGTATCAATTGGTCTGCAGTTACGCCTTTCTTTATCCGAGTCAATACTCTATCA
>JAQUJQ010000085.1 GCA_028680875.1 Eubacteriales bacterium | reverse complement strand
GAACAGTAGTAGAAAACGGGTGCGTTAAAACCATTAAGGATATTTCCTCATTAAACATTCGTAGAAGTAGGGAAATCATCGGTGTTTCCGATCGATGGATGCCTTATATAATAGATGAAAATGGTAGGTTGCTCCATACCGTCATCGTATCACCTCCCATGTGCGGCAAAACCACTTTGTTACGTGACATGATTCGAAATTTGAGTCGCATGGGACATAGGGTCGGTGTTTGTGATGAAAGATCGGAAATTGCAGGCAGTTACCAAGGAAAAGCAAGCTTTGATCTTGGAATTCGTACTGATGTTTTAGATGGCTGCCCTAAGGAAGAAGGAATGATTATGTTGATTCGATCCATGTCACCCGATGTGATAGCTACTGATGAAATTGGGAAGCCATCAGATTTGTATGGAATTGAAAATGCTATATGTGCAGGAGTAAGTCTATTGACAACCATACATGGAAAGGACTATCAGGATGTTTTACGTTCCGGTATAGGGAAGCTGGTTGAAGGCGGAGTTTTTAAAAGATTTTTTTTCCTGTCTAACCAACCGTCTATCGGCACGGTCTTATCCATATCAGATGAGAAAAACCATCGAATTCTTTAAGGACAGGTTGTCATATCTCCTTGTCCACAGAATATATATGAAATGTGGAGGGGATGAAATGTTGAAACTTCTAATCTATCTCACTATTATCGGATCTGGTGCAGGAGCAGGTTTTCTTATGGCCAGATCTTATGACAATCGTATATTTCATCTACAGGACTTAATTACTCTATTAAAAATTTTAGAAGCAGAAATGAAATACCGTCAGGATCCTCTTCCGGTTTTACTAAGCAAAATAGGGGAATTATCTTCAAGCTTGGCAGGTAAATTTTTTCTGCGAGTATGTCATGGTTTAGAAGAAGATTACTCCTTTGATTTTTATGGTGCTTGGGCTTGGGCGGTTAAGAATGTTTATAGTGATACAGCCCTGTTAGAAAAGGATAAAGAAATTCTTTCTGAGGTGGGAATTGAGTTGGGGAAAACAGATTTAGAGAATCAGCAAAGCCTCTTTATCCGGGTATTTTCCAGACTGGAACAACAAGTAGCAGAAGCAGAAGAGGAAAAACGAACAAAAGGCAAAGTATACCGTTCACTTGGAACTGCAATCGGGATATTGGTGGTCATCGTACTCCTATAGAGAAAGGGGATAAGAAGTAATGAATATTGATGTTGATATCATCTTTAAAATTGCAGCTATTGGAATCATTGTGGCTGTATTGAACCAGGTATTGATCCGTGCCGGCAGAGAGGATCAGGCAATGATGACCACTTTAGCAGGAATCATCGTCGTACTGGTTATCATCATACAGATGGTCAATGACTTTTTTATTACTGTAAAAACCATGTTTCAGCTATAAGGGTCGAGGGGTAAAATGGATATTTTTAAAATTGCTGCTATAGCACTTTGTGGAGTCATAACCGCATCCATCGTGAGAGGATATAAGACGGATTTTGCACTTTATATAATCATTGCTACCGTTTTAGCTATATTTGGTTATATACTGTATCAGCTGACTTCCGTCTTCCAATTCCTTGGATATGTATATGATCGAATCAGTTATGGAAAAGCCTTTTTCCCTATTCTTCTTAAAGTACTGGCTGTGGCGTATATTGCAGATTTTGTAGCACAAATTTGCAGGGATGCCGGTGAAAATGCCATTGGAGACAAAGTGGAGCTGGCAGGAAAGGTTATCATTTTCTATTTGGCAATACCCGTTATGATGTCGGTTATAGAAACCTTAACTAAGCTTTATTCAAGTTAGGAGAAGGGTATGACATACGAAAACCTGATAAATGAACAACTTGAGGCAATGGATTTAGAAGCCTTAGAGGAATTGATGGGTGAAGGCGGACTTTTTAATCTCAAAATTACGGAGATTATAAGTCGGGTATTAAACGGTGAATCGCTGTTTCAAATGGAAGGCATACTAAATTCCCTTATTGGGTACTTTTTAAAAGAGGTCACAGCCAGCATCTCCCTGGGTGTTAAAATCATAGCCATTTGCATCCTTATGGGGATGTTGCTTCACCTAAGCTCTGCTTTTGGAAAAAGTGGAGTTTCAACAATCAGTGCGATGGTTTGCAGTTGTGCAGTTATTGCACTGTGTCTCCTTAATTTTATGGAGGTTTATAAACTTTGCGGGGATACAATCGATCGGATGGCTTTAGTCATGCAAATCATACTGCCCCTTTTACTTCCTCTTTTAATTGCTATGGGCAGTATAGCATCAGGAGGGATTCTCAACCCTGTAATCTTGGGAGCCGTGACTTTGTTTACTACTATAATCCAAAAAGTTATTTTACCGATTCTATTTTTTTCCTGTGTTTTTATACTTGGAAACAGTCTTGCGGATCGGGATTACATTAAAAAATTAGCCGTACTTCTTCGGGGATTTGCAACTTTTTTGATCGGATTGTCGGTAACCATTTTTTCGGGATTAACAGCTATACAAGGTTTTGTTACAAAAAGTGCGGATGGCATGCTGGTAAAAACAGCAAAATTTTCAGTTGATAATTTTATACCTATCGTTGGAGGATTTGCTGCAGATTCAATGGACATGGTATTGAGCTGTACAGCAATTATCAAGAATAGTATTGGAGTTTTTGGCCTTTTTATCATCATTACTTTGGTAGCCATTCCATTAATAAAACTGTTAGCCATCGCTTTGGTGTATAAGATTACAGCGGCCCTGGTTGAACCTATCGGAAACAAGGTAATATCCGATTGTCTGAATGAATTGGGAAATACAGTAATAACATTAGGAGTAATCGTTTTTCTTGGAGCCTTGCTTTTTATTATCTTTTTAAGTATTTTGATTAGCCTGGGAACTACCATATAAGAAGGGAAGGATGGATATATGCGAGAGTGGGTTTGGAATATTTTCTTAATGATTGCAGCCCTTTCTTTTGTAGAAATAGTTCTGCCGGACGGGAGCATGCAGAAGTATTTAAAATTTATTTTTTCCCTGATGATTCTCAGTGTGATCGTTTATCCGTTAGGGGACGAAAAATCTTATGAAATCAGTGTTTTTTCACCCGCAGCTACCCAGCAAGCCCAGGTACCCGTCAAAATGGATCAGGGAATTTTAAATCAAATTATGGGCATACAGACAAAACAGATTCAAGAGATATACAACCAAAAACAGAAATCTTTAAATCAAGATGTTAAACCTGATAAAATTCAAGGAATAAGCATACCCTGGGCGGATATATATAGTAATGATAAGGAGGAACCAAATTGAAACAAAAACTAAAAGATGATAAATTTGTAAAGGATTTACTCTTTAAATTCATTTCCGTTTTGGTCATTACGAGCATTGCCCTTTTACTACTTAATGTTCTATCTCAAAATAAAGATGGGCGAATGCAGATTGTTGACGAGGATGGAGGGACAGAATACCTCGATGAGGCAAAAGTTGCAAGAGAGGAATCTCGTCTTGCTGAAATACTCAGCAGTATTAAAGGTGTAGGTGAAGTTGAAGTGATGATCACTTATAAGCATACAGATGTGGTTCAATCAGTATTTACAAAAAATGAAAAATCTGAAGAAATAAAGGTAAGGGGTGTTATCGTTACTGCCAAAGGAGCAGGAAATCCAGTAATTAAAAATAACATCTTTAATGCAGTTTCGTCTGTATTTGATATACCGATCCAAAATGTAATGGTATTTGAAATGAAAGAGGAGGGTTATAAATGAGCAGATTTCATATGAGCAGGAGTCATAAAAAGAAAACTATCGTTCTTCTGGGGATGTTGGCTTTAATCGTATGCATTGGTGTATTTAGCGATAAACTACTTAAAAAAGATTCCTTAAACGCTTCGACCGATTATGTCAATTATGAACAAGAGCAAATGGACGAACATGACGGAGAAATCCTGGTAGATAGCATCCATTTAACAGCTATCCCGGGGACCGCCGAAGAGCAACAAGATATGACTGAAAGTGCGGTTGTGATTACATCTGACGATTTGCAAGAGCTGTCTAATGTCACCACCTATTTTGATGAGATTCGAGCAACCATCAATATGGACCGTAATGAAATAATCTCTATGCTTACCGCCATTATTGACGAAGCAAAAGAGGGACCGGAAAAAAATAATGCAACTCAGCAAAAACTGAAAATCATTGAATATATGAACGCAGAAAAAGTAATGGAGAATTTAATTGAAAATAAGGGATTTACAGATGCCCTTGTGATCATGACAGACAGTTCGGTAAACGTAACAGTAAACAAACAGAATCTATCCCAAAGTGATGTGGCAAAGATTATGGATATCGTACTGCGGGAAACAAATAGAGCCGGCGATCAGATTGTAATACAGAGCAAGTTTTAAAGTGATATTATTGTATTAGATCCCCATTTCTGTTATGATAGCAAAGAGGTGAATGTAATGGGGACAAATGGGGATGATAGACTTGGAACCGTTAAAATATCTGATGAGGTAATCGCGGTTTGTGTTTTGAATGCAACTTTAAAAACCAAGGGAGTTTCTGAATTAAGTGGTGGTTTGACGGATAGCATTTCAAAAAACTTATTAGGTAAAGACCCTCTCTATAAGGGAATTAAAATCACCCAAGGAGATGAGGGTGTAGTAATCGACGTGTCGGTAATAGTTGAATATGGTGTAAAGATTCCGGCAGTTGCTTGGGATATTCAAAAAAATGTAAAGAACGAAATTGAAGATATTATAGAATTACCTGTTAATGCTGTAAATATTCATGTGATGGGGGTTCATTTCAGCGAAGACCAGGATTGATATACGGAGGATAAAATGCGCAGAAAGGAAGCCAGAGAATACTTTATGCAACTGTTGTACCAGATGGATATTCAGAAGGATTACAGCATTGAGGGAAAAGAACGATTTATGTCTTATCATGTAGGGCAATCGATTCAATCAGAATATTTCAATATAATATTTGGCCTTGTTACATCGCACCTAAGTGATATTGACAAGGTTTTAGCTGATTGCAGTGAAAATTGGAAAATTGATAGGATTGCGAAAGTAGATTTAGCCGTTTTACGCCTCTCTGTTGCAGAGATTCTATACTTAGACGAAATCCCCGTTTCTGTATCCATTAACGAAGCGGTAGAATTAGCCAAGAAATTTGGTGGAGAAGATTCCGGCAGGTTTGTTAACGGAATTCTGGGTAAGGTAGCAAGAGACAAAAATGGATAAACGATCAGGTCTGATCCTCTCACTTGATACCAGTAATTATACCACGTCTTTAGCGGTGGTTGACAAAGGCTATAACGTGATAGTGGATCGTCGAAACATATTAGAAGTCAAACCGGGTGAGAGGGGGCTGCGGCAATCCAACGCCCTTTTTCAACATATCAGAAATTTACCGTCTATGATCGAAGAAATCTTATCAATTATAAAAGCTGAAAAGATAATAGGAATTGCTGTGAGCAACCGCCCCAGACCCATGTTGGATTCGTATATGCCGGTCTTCAACGCAGGAATATCTTTTGGGAGAGTTTTGGCAGCCGGTTTGGGAATCCCACTTTTACAGTTTTCCCATCAAGAGGGGCATTTGGCTGCTGCCGCTTATGGAAGCACTTTTGATATTAATGATTCATTTTTAGCTTTCCATTTATCCGGTGGCACCTGTGAACTCCTTTCAGCAAATATGGCTAGAGGGAAGATTGAAAAAATTGGAAGATCAAAAGATATTTCATTTGGACAGCTTATTGATCGGGTTGGAGTAGCTATGGGAATGGACTTTCCTGCCGGTAAAGAAATGGACAAGCTGGCATTAAAGCATCAGGTGTTAAACCACCAAGACAGAATGAAATTCTTAACACAAATTCCTTTCAATGGATTGGATGTAAACCTATCCGGACTGGAAACCCAAGCCATGAGGTTATTGGATACCGGTAAAGATAATAATGAACAGTTGTGTTATAATTTATTTTGTTTAGTATCTGCTTGCACGATAAAATGGACGGAAAAAGCCGTGTCGGAAACGGGAGGCAATAAGGTATTATTTGCCGGTGGTGTGGTTGCTAGTGAGTTTCTGCGCAAAAGTATCCGTAACTATTTTATAGATCATAATATATGTATTGAATTTGCACAACCCTGGTTGTCTACGGATAATGCAGTAGGAATAGGTTTATTGGGAGGAAAAACTTTATGGCAATAAAGCCGATTAGGGTTTCCCAGCTCAATGGATATATAAAAAGAGTATTACAGACAGATCCTTTGTTAGGGAATGTATCCGTTATAGGGGAAGTATCAAATTTAAAATTTCATAGTTCCGGTCATGTATATTTTACATTAAAGGATGAATTAAGCAAATTAAACTGTTTTTTACCATCAGAACAATTTAAAAAGCTTCATTATGAATTGGCAGAGGGAATAGAGATCACAATCCTTGGCTACATAAATGTGTATGAACGAGGGGGGACCTATTCTCTAAATGTAAGGGATATCATTGTAGAAGGAATGGGCAATCTTGCTATTGCCTTCGAGAAATTAAAATCAAAGTTAGAAAAAGAAGGTCTATTTGATATTAAATATAAAAAATCCATACCTCCATATCCTCATCAGATTGCCATTATTACTTCTGAAACCGGAGCAGCAGTCAGAGATATTATAAAAATAATAACGGGCATGAATAACATAATAAGTATTATTGTCTACCCATGTCTGGTCCAAGGGCCTGATGCGGCAGCGGATATTTCCCTGGCAATTACAGATGTAAACCGACTTTTCCCTGAGACTGATATCATTATTGTGGGTCGGGGTGGCGGTTCTATAGAGGAGCTTTGGCCATTCAACGAAGAAATTGTGGCCAGAAGCA
>JAQUJQ010000004.1:13118-28345 GCA_028680875.1 Eubacteriales bacterium | reverse complement strand
GGGAAATATAATGCAAAAACCAATGACTTTACTCCTAATGTAGGAGTCGCAGTTGATGAAGGCTACGCAAGAAGCATTCTTGCACAGGTAAACAACTCCTTTGCATACTCAGCTAAGATATTAGATCAGGATTATTATAGAAAGGTTTTAAAATAAAAAAGGAAAAGAACAAAATGAACTGTCACATTCACTTCATTCTGCAGCGCCGCAACATTATTAAAATGTATTGCAAATTTGCAACATATGATAACTGTAAAATAGGCAAAAGAGCCTATTTTTTAATTGGCATAGTAATTGCTATTATTAGATAACAAAAGAAAAAAATAAATCAATATAAAAAGGAGAAGTCAGAAATGAAGCGTATTGTTATAACAAACAACAACAGAGTATTTGATCGTTATATGGATCGAATGGATGTCATGTTGTTGGAAGAAGGAAGTTATTTAGATGTGCTTAATCAGGCGGCCGAACTTATTCAAAAAGGCGCCAGGCTTTTAATGCATCCTCTGGATGGCAGCAAGAAACCCAATCAGACTCCTTATAAAAGTATACTATTGGGGATGGATGAGGATGAGTCACAAATTGATGAGAAAAGCGTCAAACTGATTGAGACGTCGATTCGAGTTGTGGAAACCGGCTTTGGAGATAAAGCAAAAAATGGATGGAAACCAAAGCTTCAAAGAATTTTGGAGAATGCCGACTTATCGATCGTTGAAAAGATCGTCGGGAAATAAAGTATCGTGTGAACGATTAACACCGGAAAAAGCCATCGGATGGGAGACGATGGCTTTTTCTCAGTATAGGTTTGGATCTATATTCAAACTTTTCAACTTTCGTGATAGTGTAGAGGGATGGATCTTCAACGCTAAGGCCGCCTGACGCATAGAATTGTTTTTCTTTAACGCAGAGATTATGATTTGCTTTTCAAAGACACCCAACATGGATTCCAAACTCAATGAACTCTTTTGATCGGAAAAGGACTTCTCAACATATTCATTAATGACCTTTGGAGGCAGATTTTCATAGTATATGGTATCCGGATCGGCAGTAATGAATAGGTATTCTACAAGGTTTTGAAGCTCTCGAACGTTCCCGGGAAAGCTATAATGCTCAAGAGCAGAACGTGCGCCTTCATCCATAGTAACAAGCCGTTTGTATTTTTGATTAAGTGCTCCCAAAAAATAATCGATTAGTTCTGTTACATCGTTTTCTCTTTCTCTTAATGGAGGGATGTGTAATGGCAAGACATTGAGACGAAAATAAAGATCCTTTCTAAAACGGCCTTGGGCCACCTCTTCTGCCAAATCTTTGTTGGTAGCCGAAAGAATACGGATATCTACTTTAACAGGTGAACTACCTCCGACACGGCGGAATTCTTGTTCCTGTAGTGCCCGAAGGAGCTTGGTCTGCATAGAAAAAGGCAGTTCACTGATTTCATCAAGCAAAAGAGTCCCTCCGTTGGCCAATTCCAGAATTCCTAATTTGCCTTTTTGGCTGGCACCGGTGAAAGCTCCGGCTTCATAACCGAAGAGTTCCGACTCAAACAGTTCGGATGGTACGGCAGCACAGTTGATTTGAATGAAAGGTCCATCCTTTCGTTTACTTTGACTATGTAAGTATTTTGCTATAACTTCTTTGCCGGTACCGGTCTCCCCGGTGATTAATACAGTGGTGTCATATGGAGCTACTTGTTGGGCTTTTGCCAGTACAGCCCGCATCGAATCCCCTGATGCTATGATGCCTTCCTGGTGCATTTGCTTTTTTCTCCAGTGTGCCAATTCATTGGTATATTTCATCTCCAATATTTTATTGGCTCTCACTTGAGATCGAAGCTTGACCAACTCATCCACATTACGTGTATTGGATAAAACCGCTACAATATCACCTTCCTGATTTCGAACCGGGTTGGCTGTAGTAAGTGCTTCTTTACCTGTAATATATTTATGGCTCAGGGTAATAGGTTGCTTTTGTTCCAGTACAAAAAGAGAAGCGGCACAATTAAACATTTTTAGATCCAAAAGGTTTTTTAGATTTTTACCTACGATAATCTCTTTTGTAAGTCCGGTGGTTTCTTCATAAGCCCGGTTGATGTAAAGAACGTTTGCATGGTCGTCGGCTATAAGGATTCCGTCTTGAGAAGAGTCAAAGACAGAAAGAAGAAAACGGTAATCCATAAGTAGCAAACCATCGGGGTGGACGGTGCTTTTGTTAAGTAAGGTCAATATCTCCTCGTAGTTCATGGACTTCACCAACTTCTTCATGTTATAAAAATAGTATACCGTATTCCATATTTTCCCGCAATATACCCAGTGGTTTTTTTAATAGAAAAGAAAACAATATATAAATAAATAATACATGAGACATTAGTACTTTATTGTAATTACTGCTTGAACCTGTTAGGATATTTACGGAGGGTGAATTATGAGAAAAGTATATCTGGACAACGGCAGTACTTCTTATCCCAAGGCACCCGGGGTTGGAAGGGCAATGCAGGAATATATAGAAAATGTAGGCTGTAATATTGGAAGAGGTGGTTATGAAAACTCTTATTCTCTTGCAGAACGAATTTTAGAAACCAGGGAAAAGCTTTGTGCTTTTTTTGGTTATAGTAAGGAAAGCAATGTGATCTTTACACCCAATGTGACTTATAGCTTAAATTTTATCATAGGAGGACTGCTAAAATACGGAGATCATGTTATTATCACCTCTATGGAGCATAATTCAGTGGCTAGGCCAATTGAAGGAGCTAAAGAAAGAGGCGTTTCTGTCAGTGTTGTTAAATGTGACGAGAAGGGATTGTTGGATCCAAATGATTTAAAGGATTTGATTCTTCCGGAGACTAAGGGAGTGATCATGCTTCATGGATCGAATGTTTGTGGTACGTTGATGCCATTGGTTAAAGTGGGAGAAATCTGCAGGAATAATGGCATATTTTTCATTGTTGACGGAGCACAGACTGCAGGGGTTTTTCCTTTGAATATGGATGAGATGAAAATTGATGGGTTGGCTTTTACAGGACATAAAGGGCTTTTGGGACCCCAGGGAATCGGTGGCTTTATCATTCGGGAGCAACTTGCAGATGCAATGTCCCCTGTTATTTATGGAGGAACGGGCAGTATGTCGGACTCTCTGATTATGCCCGACTTTTTACCTGATAAATTCGAACCCGGGACTCTAAATCTTCCCGGTATTATTGGGCTTTCGGCAGCTTTGGTTTATCTGGAGGAAATAGGTATAGAAACAATTCGAGAAAAGGAACTGACCTTAATGAAATCTTTTTTGGAAGCGATGAAGATAAGGGGGGATGTAAAGATCATAGGCTTAGAAGGAGTTAAAGGGCGGTGTCCTATAGTTTCATTGGATTTTCAAGAAAAGGATAATGCAGAGATTGCTTACCGATTGGATGCAGAATATGGGATCATGACAAGATGTGGTCTTCACTGTGCTCCTATGGCTCATATGACATTAGGAACCTTTCCTCAGGGTACGGTTCGCTTTGCATTCGGGCATCAGAATACGGAAGAAGAAGTGCAATATACCATCGATGCAATCAAGAAGATATTATAGAATTATTTTAACGAAAAAAGCCATTCAAGATTAAGTCTTTGAATGGCTTTTCGTTATTTTACGATAATCGTTTGGTTTTCCGGCGGAATAATTTGGCCGATAATTTCGGCGCAGGGTATCCGGCCTTTTAAATCAGCCAGCAGACGGTATGCTTCCTTTTCTGACAAAGCAATAAGCAGTCCTCCTGAAGTCTGTGGATCAAAGAGAATGTCAGTAAGGTCAAGAGGTGTTGCAGGATCAATGTATACCCTGTCCTCTAAAAAGGCTCGATTTGCATAGGCCCCGGCAGGAATGATTCCCATCATGGCCATGTCTTTGGCCTCGGGCAGAAGGGGCATGGCAGTTGAGTCAAAGGAAATGGTGACGCCGCTGCCGGCGCCCATCTCATAGGCATGGCCTAAGAGCCCAAAGCCTGTTATATCGGTGCAGCTATGAACCGGATATCCTTTCATAACCAGCCCGGCTTCCTTATTCAACATTACCATAGAAGCTATGGCTGTTTCTTCTGTTTCTTTGGAAACCAGCCCGGCTTTGGCTGCTGTATTAAGAATACCTGTACCCAAAGGTTTTGTTAAAATCAGCAAATCCCCCGGTTTCGCACCACTATTTGTTAAAATCTCTTCAATTTTGGCAAACCCGGTAACACAAAGGCCATACTTCGGTTCTTTGTCTTTTAAACTGTGACCGCCGGCAACTACAGCTCCAGCCTCCTTTACCTTATCATAACCCCCACGAAGAATTTCCCGAACCACTTCTTTGGGCAAATCTTCCGGATAACAGAGTATGTTCATAGCTAATTTTGGTGAACCTCCCATAGCATAAACATCACTTAAGGCGTTAGCGGCAGCAATTTGTCCGTATTGGTAAGGGTCATCCACAATAGGAGGAAATAAATCCAAGGTTTGGATCAGTGCTGTCGTATCATCAATTCGGTAGACTGCGGCATCATCATTGTTCTCAAATCCCACCAACAGGTTCGGATCATTAAACTTTGGTAAATGACACAAAACTTGTGCCAGGGCATCAGGCCCGATCTTTGCCGCTCAACCTGCGTTTTGTGTGAGTTCAGTCAACTTTATCCTATCCATGGATGCAAACACCTCCCTTCAAAATTAAATTCAGTATATCGCTTTAATCTTCTATATTCAACCGATCCTTAAAGATATCTTTAAAATTCAGGTTTCAAATAGAATAATATTTTCAATATAAATGGTAAATATATTGTTAATATCAATAGAAAAAATCAGGCCAGGAGGATATAGGATGAATAAAATGCTGATTGTAACAAATAATAACAAGGTTTATGAAAAACATAAAGAAAATAGAGATGTACTGTTTTTGGAAAAAGCAACACATTTGGAGGTCCTTGAAAAAACAAGAGACTTAGTTCATAAAGGTGTGCGGCTTTTATCTCATCCGATAGCAGGCAGCTTAAAACCAAATCAAACGCCCTATCGATCGATCTTGTTGGAAAAACCGGCGCATTACGGGGATTCTGAAAACCAGATGATACCGATATTGGATATAGAGAGTCTTAGACTCATAGAAAACAGCATTGAATTAACGAAAAGAATTTTAGCGGTTAAAAGCATTCCACAATGGCCTTCTAAAATAGAAGAGGATTTTAAAACCGTAGATCTGTCCATAATAGATAATGCAATAAATTAATGGTAGGAGGTGTATCATTTGAAACTGGAATTAGGAAAAATTAAAATTAAAGATGTGCAATTTGGTGATGTAACCAAAGTAGAAGGCAACGTTCTATATGTAAATGCGAAAGAAATCGAAACGTTGGTTTTGGAAGACGAACGCTTGATTTCTGCCAAGGTGGAGTTGGCCAAACCGGGTGAATCGGTTCGTATTGCACCGGTAAAGGATGTGATTGAACCGAGAGTTAAGGTGTCCGGAAATGGAGGCATTTTTCCTGGAGTCATCAGCAAAGTTCAAGAGGTTGGAAATGGAAGAACCCACGCTTTAGTGGGAGCTAACGTTATAACATGCGGCAAAATAGTCGGGTTTCAGGAAGGGATCATCGATATGTCAGGGCCGGCTGCCAAGTATTGTCCATTTTGTTCAACCTACAACGTATGTATTGTCATTGAACCGGCTGAGGGATTGGATACTCATGATTATGAAGCCGCCGGAAGGCTGGCGGGTTTAAAGGCTGCCGCACGCATTGGTGAGGCGGGTAGAAACATTACTCCTGATGAGGTAATGTCTTATGAAACCAAGCCTTTGCAGGAACAAATCAAGCAATATCCCAATTTGCCTAAAGTAGGCTATATTCATATGCTTCAGTCGCAGGGATTGCTTCATGATACCTATTATTATGGTGTGGATGCCAAAGTGATGCTTCCTACCGTCATGTATCCCACAGAAATGATGGACGGGGCAATTGTAAGCGGTAATTGTGTTGCGCCATGTGACAAAGTGACAACGTTCCATCATCTGAACAACCCTGTGGTAGAAGAGTTATATAAGCGTCATGGAAAGGATCTTAATTTTGTAGGTGTAATTTTAACCAATGAAAACGTATTTTTAGCGGATAAGGAACGATCTTCCGATATGGTGGCCAAGCTGGCAGAATATATGGGCTTGGACGGAGTTCTAATTACTGAAGAAGGGTATGGAAATCCGGATACGGACCTTATGATGAATTGCAAGAAGGTTTCTCAAAAAGGAATAAAGGTGGTTTTAATTACCGATGAATTCCCCGGAAGAGACGGCAAATCCCAATCACTGGCCGATGCGGTGGATGAGGCGGATGCTTTAGTATCATGCGGAAATGGAAACGTCATTATTAATTTCCCGCCTATGGATAGAGTCATAGGAACATTGGATTATGTGGAAACCATGATAGGTGGCTATGAAGGGAGCTTAAAGCCTGACGGGAGCATCGAAGCAGAGCTTCAAATTATAATAGCATCAACCATTGCTAACGGTTATAACTGTTTGGCAGCCAGAGGTTATTAAGGAGGAAAAATAGATGGAAAAGAAAAGAGTCGTTCATTATATAAATAACTTCTTTGCCGGAATCGGTGGAGAAGAAAAAGCGGACATTCCACCGGAGTCACGTCCCGGAAGGATTGGGCCGGGTATGGCATTAGCCGAAGTCCTGGGGGACAAGTATGAAGTGGTAGGAACTGTGATATGCGGGGACAGTTATTTTGGTGAAAATATAGAAGTGGCGCAGGAGAAACTTTTATCTATGATTGGTGACTTTAAGCCGGACGCTTTTGTAGCAGGTCCTGCTTTTAATGCAGGCAGATACGGGGTGGCTTGCGGTACTATTGCCAGGGCTGTGGAACAAAAGTTTTCCATTCCTGTAATCACAGGAATGTATGAGGAAAACCCGGGTGTGGATATGTTTAAGAAGGACCTGTATATTATTCGAACCGGTAACTCTGCTGCTGATATGAGAGTCGCCATGCCTAAAATTGGAGCTTTATTAAAAAGAATGATGGAAGGGGAAGAGATCCTGTCTCCGGAAGCAGAAGGTTATATACCTCGGGGAATTCGAGTAAACTATTTTGCAGATCAAAACGGAGCTGCTAGAGGCGTGGAGATGCTGGTTAAAAAGATGGCCGGTGAAGCTTATGTTACAGAATATCCAATGCCGGTTTTTGATCGGGTGGATCCACAGCCGGCTGTCAAGAATATTAAAAAAGCCAGGATTGCAGTGGTCACTTCGGGAGGTATTGTACCCCAGGGGAACCCGGATCGGATCGAATCCTCCAGTGCAACCAAATACGGTATATATAGTATTGAGGGAATGGACATGATGAGTCCAAATGATTTTATGACCATTCATGGTGGTTATGACAGAGCTTTTGTCACAGAAAATCCTAACCTTGTGGTACCTCTTGATGCGCTTCGGCAGCTAGAGAGGGAAGGAGAAATAGGAGAACTGGTCAATTATTTTGTTACCACCACAGGAACCGGTACCTCTATCGGAAACGCCAAAGGTTTCGGAGAACAATTCAGTAAAAAGTTGGTGGAAGACAAGGTTGATGCCGTTATTCTAACTTCTACGTGAGGAACCTGTACTCGTTGCGGTGCAACGATGGTAAAAGAAATTGAACGGGCAGGTATTCCGGTGGTTCATATGTGTACGGTTGTTCCGATTTCGCTCACAATAGGAGCCAATCGAATTGTGCCGGCTGTTGGTATCCCCTATCCTTTAGGGAACCCGCTTTTAGGAGAAGAGGGTAGTTTTAAGATCAGGATGAAGCTGGTAAAGAAGGCATTAAAAGCACTGGAGACTGAAGTAGACGGCCAGACTGTATTTGAATAAAGGGGAATCAGATGGAAACACAGTATATAAGTTGGAGAAAGGTTATTTCTTTTGCAGGGGCCTTTATTGCATTCCTAATCGGTTCCGGTTTTGCTACCGGTCAGGAAGTCTTGCAATATTTCACATCCTATGGATATTGGGGCATAGCTGGCGGAATCGTTACTATGATTTTGTTGATCTATGTAGGAACGGATTTTATTACCGTAGGATATGAAAAAAGATTCCCCAAGCCCGGTGAGATCTTTCACTATTATTGTGGACATGCATTGGGCAAATTTTTTGATTATTTTTCCATACTATTTATCTATATGTCTTTTATGGTTATGGTGGCGGGAGCGGGTGCAACTCTTCAGCAACACTATGGTGTGTCGGTGGCTTTCGGTGGAATCATCATCACTGTTTTAGCATCAGGAACGGTAATCTTCGGTTTGAATCGAATTGTGGATATCATAGGGAATATTGGCCCGGTCATCGTAGTTATATCAATTGCTTTAGGTGTGTCAGCCATTATTCGGAATCCTGCCGGTATTGCAGAGGGGAATGCTCTTCTTCCCACCCTTGAATTGACCAGAGCATCGACAAACTGGTTCTTTGCGGCCGGATCCTATGTAGGGTTTTGTATGCTGTGGCTGGCGGCATTTATGGCTGCTATGGGAGCAACGGCTCACAGTAAAAAGGAAGCGGCCTTGGGAGGAGCTTTGGGAGCTATTGCCTTTGCCTCCGCAGTGATTATTGTCACGTTGGGACTATTGATTAATATTGAACAGGTAGTCGGAACACAGATCCCGTCTCTTTATCTGGCTCAAAATCTAAGCCCGACATTAGCAACAGGATTTTCTATTATTATAATAGCAGGTATATATACCACAGCAGTTCCGCTGTTATGGACTGTGGCGGCTCGATTTACTCTAGACAAAAGTAAAAAGTTTCGAATCATGACCGTAATTCTGGCTACTATCGGTGCCCTTGTAGGATTAGTAGTGCCATTCTCAAAAATGGTAAATATCGTCTATGTCATCAACGGCTACGTTGGAATCATACTGTTGATATTAATGGTTATAAAAAGTATTATGAAATTAAAACGACAATAATCAAATTGAGAAGGAAAGGGACGGTTCTTTTTATAGTGGAAAGAAATTTCACAAAATAAGCCGTTCCTTAATACAATATTGTAAAAAAAAAAGTTTAATGTTATACTAAATAAGCTCAAATGTGCTAATGATAGGGGAATAGATGGGTGCTGGTGTGCCCTCTGGTCTTCAAAACCAGTTCGAGGGGTTAGGAGCCTCTTGGGTGGGTTCGATTCCCACATATTCCCGCCATTTTATATCGATGGCAGGAGGGTAAATAAATGGATAAAAAGAAGGAATTGCTGAAGCGGATTCCTAAAATTGATGAGGTGTTGAAGGATCA
This sequence comes from Eubacteriales bacterium, assembly GCA_028680875.1. Lineage (GTDB taxonomy): Bacteria > Bacillota > Clostridia > Peptostreptococcales > Anaerovoracaceae > JAQUJQ01. The sequence goes on along the minus strand of JAQUJQ010000004.1, from coordinate 19,071 downwards.
GCGCCTATTTGTATTTTTTGAGAATACCGCAAGAGGATTGATTGTAGAATCTGTGAGAGAAATTACAGATGAGGCTAGAAATCGAATTCTTTGCTGGAGTGAAGGCGAACCTCCTTTCCCGGATTTTGAGAATATGATAAACGATATCATTGATCGAATCTATAGAAAGAGGCAAAGGAGTCTACGTCGGGTAATTAATGGAACCGGCACTATTCTGCATACAAATTTGGGACGTGCCAGATTATCAAAGGAAACCTGTAAAAATATAGAAGAGACAGCAACTAATTATTCAACTCTGGAATATGATTTAAAACTGGGAAACCGAGGTTCCCGGCATGATCATATTGAAAAGTTAATTACCAAGATTACGGGGACTCAGGCTGCCATGGTTGTCAACAACAATGCGGCGGCTCTTTTGCTTTGCCTTTCCGAATTAGCTGAGGGAAAGGATGTGATTGTTTCCAGGGGTGAACTGGTTGAAATCGGTGGCTCCTTTCGGATACCGGAAATCATGAAATTAGGTGGAGCCCGGCTGGTTGAGGTGGGAACTACCAATAAAACCAAAATTGATGATTATCGTAATGCGGTTATCGATGGGCAGACCGCAATTCTTCTGAAGGTCCACACCAGTAATTACAAAATTATGGGATTTACAGCGGATACTTCACTGGCAGAGCTGGTGGAACTCGGGCAGGAGACAAAGATTCCGGTTGTCTATGATCTGGGCAGCGGCCTTTTGATTGATTTACAGAAGTATGGAATCGATGAACCTACAGTAATAGAAAGTTTGAAACCCGGCATTGATCTAATCATGTTTAGTGGAGACAAACTTTTGGGAGGACCACAGGCAGGCATTATTACAGGAAAAAAGGAATACATTGATCGGATGAAGAAACATCCTCTTGCCAGAGTTGTTCGTACCGACAAAATGACATTGGCAGCATTGGAAGCTACTTTCTGTGAATATTTGGATTTGGAAAAGGCTAAAGAAAGTATCCCCGTTTTGTCCATGATTACCGTACCCATTGATGAGATGAGAAATAAAGCCACTTTACTGGCAGAACGAATTCGACAGGCTACGGATGCATTTGATGTGGAGGTAGCGAGGACAGAAGGACAAATCGGCGGCGGATCTACACCGAATTTATATCTGCCCGGTTATGGAGTGGCCATAAAAGGAAGGGAGATGTCCTTAGACCGAATCGAACGGGATTTAAGGAGTTATCAGGTTCCTGTTATCGTTCGAATTTATCAGGAACGGATCCTAATTGATATGAGGACGGTGGAAGAAGAGGATTTGGAGACTGTAGGCAAAGCTTTGCTCTGGTGTAAAGAGAAGTATGACAAGGGGAAGAAACGGGATGAATAATGTAATCATTGGGACAGCCGGCCATGTAGACCACGGTAAAACCTGTTTAATCAGAGCTTTAACCGGCATGGAGACAGATCGGCTTAAGGAAGAAAAGAAACGGGGCATCACCATCGAATTGGGCTTTGCAGAAATGCTCAATTCTCACGGCCGGCATATTGGGATTATAGATGTTCCCGGACACGAGCGTTTTGTACGAAATATGCTGGCCGGAATCGGCGGCATTGATCTGGTATTGTTGGTGGTGGCTGCCGACGAAGGGGTGATGCCCCAGACGACGGAGCATTTTGAAATTATTAAAATGCTTAATATAAGGAAGGGTATCGTTGTACTTACCAAGGTTGATTTAGTGGATAAGGACTGGCTTGATCTTGTGGAAGAAGACATTAAAAATCTAGTAAAAGGGACTTTTTTAGAGGAGGCCCCTATTGTTTCGGTTTCTGCCCATACTGGACAGAACATAGAAGAACTGAAGAGGATTATTCTTCAAATGGTGCAAAACGTTGACAAACGTAAAACGGACTCAACTCTGTTACGCATTCCAATTGACAGAGTTTTTACCATGGAAGGCTTTGGTACTGTGATAACCGGAACTTTAATGGAAGGCTCTGTTTCCGTAGGCAGTGAGGTTCAGATTTATCCGGGAAATCGAATTGCAAAAGTACGGAATCTCCAGGTGCATGGAGAAACGGTAGAAAGCGCCTATGCCGGGCAACGAACTGCGGTAAATTTGGTGAATGTGAAAAAAGAAGAAATAAAGAGAGGAGATATACTGGCCGCCAAGGGCTCCCTAAAACAAACGATGATGCTGGACGTTAAAATCAGGATGTTCGATGATTCTCCAAGAACATTGATAAATGGTAGTCGCCTTCATCTCTATTATGGATCTTCTGAGGCCTTATGTAAAGCAGTACTGCTGGATGCAGAGGCACTAAAAAGCGGAGAAGGGGGTTATGCACAGCTTAGGCTGGAGGAAGAAATTGCGGTTAAAAAAGGAGATCGTTTTATAATTCGCTTTTACTCTCCAATGGAAACTATAGGAGGCGGTGTTATTCTAGATGCCAATCCTGTGAAACACAAACGGTTTCGCAAGGAGGTTCTGGATGCCTTGGCTGTAAAAGAAGGAGGAGATGAAAGAGCCATTATTGAGCAGACCATCAAGGAGGGCGGTAAAACTTTAACCGGCTGTCGGGAATTGGCACACAAGCTGGGGAAAACACGGGAAGAATTCTTAGTTGATATAGAAAATTTGGCGTCAGAGGGGAAAGTAATAAAGCTGACAGAGGATCTGTGTGTGCATCAGGATTATATTAACTTGGTTCAAGAGAGAGCCAATTCAATACTTTCAGAATACCACAGCCGAAACCCCATTTCACAAGGGATGCAAAAGGGAGAATTCCGAAAAAAACTATCGGATTATCTATTTTTAGATGATCCAAAGATGGCGGATCTCCTTTTGAGGCATATGATTGATGCAGAGTACTTACGAGACAGCAATAGCCTCATTGCACTACCTTCTTTTAAGGTTGAGTATAAGGGAGAGCATCTTGATATGCAAAAACGTCTTGAAAAGCAATACCTTGATGCAGGTTATCAGGTTCCTGAGCTAGATGAAGCCATAGCGCTGGAAAAGGATAAAAACCTGGCCAGGCAAATGGTGGAGGCACTGGGAGAAGAAGGGGTTTTGAAACGTCTTACCTACCAATACTATATGCACAACACCCACTGGGAACAAGCTATGAAACTGTTCCGACAGCATATCGAAATAAACGGAAAGATTACTCTGGGAGAATATAGAGATTTATTAAACACATCCAGAAAATATGCGGTGTTGATATTGGAATATCTGGATGACCGGAAGATAACAAAGTTGGTTGACGATGCCAGGGTTTTACGGTAAAGAAAGGAATGAGTCGAATGGATTTCAAACAGATAGAAGCTTTTGTCAATGTTGTAAAATACAAAAGTTTTTCAAAAGCTGCAGATGCTTTATTTTTAACACAACCCACCATCAGCACCCATGTCAGTACTATAGAAAAGGAATTGGGAATCAGGCTCATTGACCGGCATGGAAAAGAGGCTTTACCTACAAAGCAGGGAAAAATTTTATTCAAATATGCAGTACATATGATCAATACCCGGGAGAAGGCAGTTTTTTCCTTACAGAGTTTTACTAAAGAAATTAATGGGATTTTAGAGATACAAGCTTCATCCGTACCCGGTGAGTATTTAGTACCGTCACTTATAACTAAATTCAGAGAAAGATATCCTTTGGTCAGATTTTATTTAGAGCAGTCTGACAGCAACAAAGTTGAAGAAAACCTCTTGGAACAAAAGGGGGAAATTGGGTTTACCGGTTATATGGGAACCGATAATTTAATGTACAAAAAACTGATCGATGATCACTTGGTATTGATTACACCCAGGAATGAGAGGTTTAAATCCATAGCCGGCTGTGAAATTCGGATTGAAGATATTATTAATGAATCCTTCGTATGGAGGGAACAGGGCTCTGCCACCCGCAAGGAATTTGAAAATAAGATAAGTGTGATGGGCTATAACCCGAAGCAGATGAAGGTAGTGGCAAGAATGAATACAATGGAAGCCATTAAACAGGCGGTCAGCAACGGTTTGGGAATTTCCATAATCTCAGGTATTGCCGTGGATTGCGATCAATCCTGCAGGGGATATTTAACCTTTGAAATCAAAGATATGAACCTGGACAGAGAGTTCTACCTGATCTGGAATAAAAATGTTGCTTTGTCACCTACAGCCGAAGCCTTTAAAACCTTTGTGCTGGATTCATATAAATAAAGGTACCTCCAAAACTATCCTTTATTCATTTTCTACGATGATCTGAAAACCATTCTCTTTTATAAGATAGAGTTTATCCAAATATTCTGTATGCATTTCAGAAAGAGGAAGTTCCTTTTCCGAAGTGAACATAACACAGCTCCCGCAGGAAGAGCTCAGCTTTCTGGGTACCGGCTTCATAACAGCTTTGATTGCTACCGTCTTTATGTATTTCTGATATTTCACCGCATCAAAATGGGTGTGAAAAGTGGCTAAGTAATCCATTAAAACATTCCTTTATAATAAATATCGGGACGGATTTTCTGCAAAACCGTCCCTGCATATTATATCGTCTTATTTAGTGATCTTCAATAGAAAGTCATTGTTTTGTTTCTCAACATTAACCGAATAGCCCTGATTTCCCGCAAAACGTTTTATATTTTCTTTAGCTGTGTTGTTATCCACCAAAACATCTAGGCCTTCAGGATTCCTTGCAAGACCTTTTTTTGTCATGAGCACAGGCTCCGGGCATCCATATCCTCTTGCATCAATAAACATATTAAGCATCTCCTTTTCCTGCACTTCTTTGTATGTTGAGGAAGCCAATGGCTACCACAACGATGAATCCAATAACAACGGCAATCTGTCCGTTTACGGTAGGACCTTCCGGTGAAGAGGCCATTGCAAAATTATGAGCAAAAGCCGCCCCGCAAATCATACCAAGGACAGTGATAACAGAATCAATATTCCCCTCACCGGATAGAATCAGTTGCCTTAAGGGGCATCCACCTAAAAAGATGGAGGCAATGCCAACAAGAGCCATGCCCAGGAAGTTCCAAAGACCGTCGGTGTGAGCAACAGGCTGGCCTTCGAAACCGAAGTTGAAAGATCCCAGTGCCAAATTACCGATGGCTACCACCAGTAAAACTACTATAAATCCAACGAATAAGGTAAAATCCTTTAAGAGAAAGGCATCTCGAATACCACCGGCTGTACAGAACCGGGATTTTTGAGCAATTCCACCTACCACCAATCCGGCAACAAGAGCCAAGGCTATGGGAGCATGCATTGATCCGGGACCGGTTTCACTGAAAAGGAGAAGCCCCGGTAATCCGACTAAAAGAATCAGCATCACTACCTGAATAATAGGAAAGACATAACCTTCTCCTTTGTTGACTCGATAAGCCCGTCCCAGGGTAAATCCGTGATTTAAGAAGAAAATTCCGACAAGGATTCCGGCCACAAAGCCAACCAGTCCCACAATAGCGTTCATATCTCCTCCGGCAATGCGAAGCATCATTCGTAGAGGACATCCCAGAAACATAAGTGCACCAATCATGACAATGAAACCAAGAACGAAACGGGTAGCAGGAGAAGATCCGGCCTTTGGAATGAATTCCCTTCCGGATAAAGCTACGAAGAAGGAGCCCAGAACCAATCCTATAATTTCAGGACGTATGTACTGAACAGGAGCTGCTCCATGCAGCTTGAGTCCTCCGGCGGTATCCCTCAGAAAACAGGCAATACATAATCCCATATTCGCAGGATTTCCAAACTTTACCAAGACAAGGGCTGTTATACCAACTACTGCACCGGCTATAGCTACAAGTGTTTTGTTTTTCATAAGATACGCTCCTTTGCAATATTATATACTAGTACATATTTATACTAGCATAACGGGCTAAAGTAGTAAAATTGGTAATAAATATTAGCATAAAGGTTTTTATAGAGAGAATGAATACACTCTCTCTATACTTTCGCCATAGGAAATGATATACTGATTTATTATAA
>JAQUJQ010000004.1:0-13018 GCA_028680875.1 Eubacteriales bacterium | reverse complement strand
GCTGACGATCGGGTTCTTGCCGGTGTATGCGGTGGAATCGGAGAATACTTCGGAATTGATCCGGTTATTGTTCGATTGCTGGTAGTAGTACTAACTCTGGCTGGGGGTTCCGGTTTGATTGCTTATATCATTGCCGCCATTATTATACCGGAAAAGCACGGGCGAAATGTTTCTGACCAGAACTATAGCTACGATGGAGAAGAGTCTTATGCAAATAACGATCCTGCAGAGAAAAAGAACAACAGTGACGGAGTTTTAGTTATTGGTGTCATCCTGGTTTTCTTAGGCGGTTTCATGCTCTTACGAGGCTTTATACCTTGGATTCCGAGAGAGTTTGTACTTGCTGTAATTCTTATTGGATTAGGACTCTATTTTATTGTGAAAAAGGTAAAGTAGAAATGAAAAAAGAGAACTGCAAAAGGCCATTTCTGCTATCCAGATAATGAGCTTCCAGATCAGATAAAATACCTTTTTTCAGGTTGAAAAGCTGTTCGAGGTTTAAAGAACAGCTTTTTCCATCGGCCCAAACACCGGGAGGATTGGTTATGGATAAGGCCTTCTGCAAAAAAGTCCCACCGGTAAAACCTGCAGCTTTCAATATTATACCTTGCATAGGACCACCCCTGGTTTTAATATCCTCTTGATAAGATACCTTAATAAAATGGGACTCTTTATCAAAACGGAAATCCAATACCTCCAACATGTATTTTGCTGAAAGATTTCCAAGGGCTTTTACGTGAAGATTAAGATCCACGAAAATCCGCCCTCCGGAAAAACTCACATAATAATCGGATACATAGGAACCGACGGATACTAAAATTCGTTCCCGTAGATCCCGATTGATCAAATCCTCAGATAAAGAAAATGTACTAATCGCATCCATCACAATGTACTCCCGGTAAAGTCCTTCTAAAATTGAAATATAACATGAAAGGAAATATCATCCTTAGTATTATTCTGACCTTTAATGAGAATTCGATTCTGATCAACGGCTTTTTGTATGGTAAATTCATCTTCGCTCCGTAATTCGGAGAAGAAGTAAGCATCCATTCTTTTCAGACGCCCGATCTTCTCTGTTTCATCATGGGATAGAGCATCATAGGCAAAATCTCCGTATCGGCAGTTGTTCACATGGCCCAGGCAGTCGATATAGCTATGGTGAACTTTCCGTGTTTCCACATCGGTATAAGCTAAGGTATCCTTAAAATGAGGGCTTGCTTCGATACAAAAAACTTCATAGGGCGGGTTCATGGAAAAAGGAACCTCTCTTTTACGGAAGACACTGCGGTTTTCCAAATCCAATAAAACCGAAAAGGTACTTCCATGGAACATAATTTCACCCTGTTCGTTTCGGAAGACCAATTCCCTGCGGAAATAGGGGCCTTTCCGCTGAGAATACCAGGTACTGGCATATAGCTTTTCACATGCAGTGATAGGTTTAACCACCTCAAATGATAAAGAAATCAAAGCCCATGCCAATCCGTATTTCGTGGTTTCATTTACATCGGCGTTGAACTCCGCCAGATGGATATCTGCCAATCTTGCAAAGAGGATCTGATAAGAGGCAGGTTTTAATGCATAATTTTCATTTAGCTGGGCCACCTCAACATCCAATTGATATATACATTCATGTTCCTGTCTATTTTGATCTTTATTCATAAAATTCATAAAAAACCATCCTTAAGTTCATTAACCGTTAATTTTTTTTATTGCAGCTGCCATTTTTCCCGGTATAATGGAACACCATTCCTCGGAAATGGAAGCAACAGATACCCGTAAACCCTTGCCTCCGAAGGGTACGGTAAAAATACCGTCTTTTTGTAATTCTTCTCCTACTTGCTCCGGATTTTTACAGGGAACTATCACAAAAAACCCCGAATCGTAAGGGCTGGTTACCAAGCCGACTTTCTCCGAAGCATGCTGAAAGGCTTTACCGCGGCGAATCAACATGGATAAGGCGGCTTCCCGTTCCTTAACCACTTTTTCTAAAAGAGTGTCATTTTTATAAATTCGGCTCAATGTGACCATGGCGGCTCGTGTTCCGTTAGACCAGGTCCCTCTATTCGAGAAGCTGTTGACCAATTTGAATTCGTTTGTGATTTCTTTGTTGGGAGACAGGCATATCAATGCACCACCCCGCATCCCATATAGGGTGAAGCTCTTAGACATGCTGAAAGCAATTAGAGGCAGCAGATTTTCCGGAAGCCCATCTAATTTAGGCAGGAAAGCCCGAGACATCTTTGCATCCCCGGCAAAATCAAGGTAAGCTGCATCTACTAAAAATACGATCTTTTTACTTTGATCGGAGGCGGCTTTCTTCATGGCGCAAAGAACCTGATCCCAATCCTCTAAAGTTAAGGAATATCCTGTGGGATTGTGACATGGAGTATTGATAATGACAACCAGTCTGTCCTGATTGGATAATATCTCCTTCATTTTTTCTTCAAAGGCATCCGTGTTAAAAAGATTGTTATCATTAAAAAGCGGATAGGTTTCAAGGTCCCGTTCCAATTCTTGAGCAATGGTCATATATGGATTCCAATACCAGCTGGAGGTCATAATGACGTCTCCTCTTTTGGTGTAGTTCTGAACGGCATTGCGGATTGCTCCGGTTCCGCCGGGGGTAGCCACCGCATTAATGTAACCCTTTGGTGTATAGTCCATAAAGACAGATTTAACTGCCGCATCCAAAAATGCAGGGACACCTGCAATGGGTGCATATTCTGCATAATCATTAGGCTTAAGATCCTTCATAACATCCACAACAGAGGAGAGGATCACCAGGTTGCCATTGTCATCTAAAAGCGAGCCAATGGTTGCATTTGCCACCTTTTCCCGGCCAACTTTACTAATCATTTCTTGGGCTTGTTTATTTATACCAAAAATCTTATCCTCTCCGGTTATAATTCTTGAATTTTCTTCTGCCATAATAAAACGAGTCATTCTATTTCTTCTCCCTTCTACTTGAAAACGTTACTATTATAATATGAATTTATATGCAAAGCAATAATTTTGATAAATACTTTGATACTCGTATTATATCCGAAGGAAAGGGAGATAATAGCACTAAAGCAATTTTTACGATTATACGGAGGTGTATTATATTATGCGGGTAGATGGTAACAGCGCATACGATAAAAAAGATGAGACTAAACGGAAGTGGACTTTCCGTTATACAATGGTCACCGTTATCATTGTCTTGTTAGTCATGGGAGCGGCAATTATAGCATTTCAGACCAATCCCTGGTGGACTGCAAAGGATGATGAAAATCGGATTGATATGACACGGGAACCTGATAATTATTACCGTGATGAGGGAGGACTTGATGTAATACAGCCTGTGCCTACGGTGGACAGTCAAGATACCCCCACCCCGGCAAAAGAGCCGAAAAAGCAGGAGAAATCCGGCAAAGATTTCGCTTTTCCGGTAAAAGGCGGTAAAGTAATCTTGGACTATTCGGGAAATGAATTGGTTTATTCGAAGACCTTAGATCAATACGTAGTTCATAATGGTGTAGATATTGAAGCTCCGGCTGACAGTCAAGTACTCGCAGTAAAGGAGGGGACGGTAACCAAAGTATACAATGACGATAAGCTTGGCATTACCATCGAATTGACTCACGGGGACGGTTATGTCACTCGTTATTCCAATCTGAGCACAGATAAGATGGTGGAGGAAGGAGATGTGGTCAAGACCGGTGAAGTCATCAGCGGTGTTGGAAGCACAGCTCTTTTTGAGAGCCTGGATAGTCCACATCTTCATTTTGAAGTCTGGCAAAAGGGAGCTCCCATCGATCCGGCAAAATATATCGATCTATGAGAAGACAAGGGGGACGTTTAGACTGTCTTGCCGGCAAGACAGTCTAAACGTCCCCCTTGTCTTATTAATATCCTTATCTGTTTTCTTCTTGCATTCCCTTGTACTTTTGCTGTGTCGCCAACCCTCCACGAATATGACGTTCTGCCTTATTATTTTCCAAGACAAGTTTTACGTCCTGAGCCATGGCGGGATTGATTTCCAGGAGGCGTTCCGTTACATCCTTGTGGACCGTTGATTTCGAAACCCGGAACTTCTTTGCGGTAGCCCGTACAGTTGCATTGGTTTCCAAAATATAGCGTGACAACTCAATGACACGTTCTTCTATGTAATCCTTCAATTTGTTATGCCCCCTTTATTTCATTGACATATCCTCCGGCGGTAGAATCATCTCGTCAAAACATGTATATGTGAAAAGGGTCAAATATATGCAATAAGTGATAGGAGAGGGTTGAGTTAAACATTTGAGACTAACGCAGTAAAAACCCTGAAAATTCCTTCTTTACTGAAGACGAAGGAGGCTTCGGGTCAATCAGAGAAGATCAGCCATTCTATATTAATCAAAATGGGAATCCGGTTATGATATTTGCAGAATATGAGATTGCTCCGGGGTATATGGGAATGCCGGAATTTGAAATCGCAAAGAATCCATCCTAAACTAGGGGTATCAAAAAGCAGCAATGGAAAGTTCCTTGCTGCTTTTCTGTAGTATGACGGGCATGCCGTCAATCTGTGGTGAAAGTCCACAAGGGGCGTAGTTGCCGACGAACCCCAAAGCGACTTGCAAGCTTCACATCGTGAGGTGCGGTGCAGAGAACCCAACTCGCTCTGGCATTACAAGCAATTAGAGGCATTTAAACGTAATTGTAACTATGGGGATCACTACAGCTTTATTTTTCCCGACCTATCTTGATGCGATCCCCAAATTTGTCGACATTTGCCAAAATTATAAAAAATGGTATAATATGAATATAGTAATTTTAATATAGCTATATTTTCTAGCAAGCGAGGAAGTAAACATATATGGATAATCATTATGTTAATTACTACGCTCATAGCAATGGTACCAACAAGGCAGAATGGGAATTGCTAAAAGACCATTTGAATGATGTATCAAATAAAGCCTCTGAACTCTGTGATGAGTTTGGATTTTCTGAATTGGGTAAAAATGTAGGCTATTTACACGATATAGGAAAATATCAAAAATCATTCCAAGATAAAATTAGAGGGGAAAACGTACATATTGAGCATTCTATATGCGGAGCAAAAGAATCGTTCAATATATTTACAAGGCCAACCGATATTTTAAATAAACAAATTCTTTCCTATGCTATCGCAGGGCACCATTCTGGACTGCCCGATTGCGGTTCAGAAGCAGACATCGAGCAAAATCAAACACTATTAGCAAGGCTTAAAAGAAAAACCGAGGATTATTCCGCATATATGGATGGGTTTTATCAAACTGATATACCAAGTTGGACTAATGACTTTCAATATTCCGATGTTAAAGATAAACCGTTTGCAATTTCATTACTGGTTAAAATGTTGTATTCGGCGCTTGTTGACGCCGACTCACTCGAGACAGAAAGATTTTATAACAATGGAAAGCCTAGATGCAAAACTATTGCGGATTTCAAGGATTTAAGGGAAAATCTAAACAAAAAATATAAGGATTTTAGCGAGCAAGGATCTAGCATTAACATAAAAAGAGCAGAAATCAGAAAATTATGCGAGATAGCAGCAAATTCAGATAGAGGATTGTTTTCACTTACAGTCCCAACAGGTGGGGGAAAAACACTTTCATCGATGACATTTGCATTGAATCATCTAATAAGAAACGAGCATAGACGGATTATTTATGTAATCCCTTACACTGCAATTATAGATCAAGCAGCAAAAGTTTTTAAGGATATTTTTGGAGATTCCTTAATTTTAGAACATCATTCCGGAATCATATTAGAAGATAGTGTAAATGAGGAAACGCCAAAATACCTTGCAACAGAAAATTGGGATGCACCAATAATTTTAACGACAAATGTCCAATTTTTCGATTCGCTGTTTTCAAACAGGAGAGGTAAATGTCGTAAACTGCATAATATTACAAACAGTGTTATTATTTTCGATGAGGCACAGATGCTGCCAATATCCTTTCTCAAAACATGTTTGCGTGCCATAGATATATTAACAAGAAATTTCAGGTGCTCTGCTCTATTAATGTCTGCTACATGCCCAGATTTCAAACAATATATGCACTTTGATTCTACCATCACCGAGATAAATAAAGATTTCATCCGGCATTATAAAGATCTAAAAAGAGTTATAGGGGAATGGATTGGAAGGAAAAACGACGAGGAAATCACAAGTTTAATAGATGATAAGTTATCAACGCTTATAATAGTAAATTCACGTAAACATGCCCGTGACTTATTTGAAAAACTCGCAGATAGTGTTAGGAAGTACCATTTAAGCACATTGATGACACCTGAAAATAGAAAAAGAGTATTGGAGTGTGTAAAAAGCGATTTAGCAAAAGATATTCCATGTGTTGTTGTTTCAACACAATTAATTGAATGCGGAGTGGATTTGGATTTCGCAGTGGTATTTAGAAGTCTTGCAGGTATAGATTCTATTGTTCAGGCCGGTGGCAGATGTAACCGTGAAGGCAAAAGGGAGAACTCTAAAGTGTATATTTTCGAAGCCGAAAATGGTGATCCTTATAGAGGAGATATACCGGTTTACAAAAATATTTCAAGGGCAATTTGTGAAGCTGCGAAAAAAAACAAAGATGATATTTTCAATCTAAATTACATACAGGAATATTTTAGAAATTTGTTGGAATATAAGGATAAAGAAACGGATAGCCAGAAAATATTAGAGCTTTTTAGAATAGGCCTGGATAATAATAAAAAACCAATCTTAAAGTTTGATTTTGCCGAGTGCGCAAAGCGCTTCAGCTACATAGACGATGCAAGTAAAAAAGATATAATAATTCCATATAACGATGAAGTATATAGTCTAATAGCCGAGATAAAAAAACCATCCTATGGCAGAGACCTAAGAACTGTATATAGCAAATTGGAACAATATACAGTCTCAGTTTATTTGTGGGAATATAGACTCTTAAGTGAAAATAATAAACTAGAATATTTAGCGGATAACGACAGTAAGGCCATACTTGCCGATACAGCACTTTATAGTGATGAGCTGGGGTTAAATGTAATTAACGTCAATGAATCTGATCCATCTTATTATATTGTATAGCAATTATTCAAATAAAGGATTATTTAGGAGGGGGACGAGATATGGGATACGGAATTAAACTAAGGATCTGGGGAGATTATGCCTGTTTTACCAGACCTGAGATGAAGGTGGAAAGGGTAAGCTATGATGTAATAACGCCATCTGCGGCTAGGGGAATAATAGAGAGCATTTATTGGAAACCGGCGATTAAATGGGTTATCGATAGGATCACGGTTCTCAATCCTATTGAATTCGGAAACATTATGATTAATGAGGTAAAATCAAAAACTAAAAAACCTCCACGGGATTTAAGTAATGTCGATGGAGATAACCTTGTTATTTTTACAAAGGACGATATAGCACAGAGAAGAATGATGTATCTTAAAAGTGTAGATTACATAGTCGAGGCGCATTTTAAGCCAACGGGGATTGGTGATGACACGAATGATTCTAAAAAGCACTATAATATCGCCTTGAGGCGTATGAAAGACGGACAATGCTATAAACAGCCATGTTTGGGGCTTAGAGATTTTTCTGCAAATTTTCGGTGGGTCGATGAGGGAGAGGTTATTACCAGTAAGCTGAAAGGTGAAAGGGATTTGGGTTTCATGCTTTATGATCTTGAGTTTAAGTACAAGAATGGCGAAGCATTAAATGATGCGAATCCTATTTTTTACCGTCCAATTATGAAAGACGGAGTGATAGATGTGGCAAAATGCTATGGAGAGGGGGTGTATGAATGATTATTAATGCATTATCTGAGGCCTACGATAGACTTTGCAGTAATAGTGACATAGAAATAATGCGGGATGGTTACTCTTATGAAAAAGTTCCGCTTATTGCAGTCATTAGAGACAATGGTGAGTTAATAGACTTAGTATCTAATACCGAGAGGATTTTTTCAAAGGGAAAAAATAAAGAAGAGGCAAAAAGAGAAAGGCTTCCGGAAAGGATTGCGAGAACAAGTGTCGTACCTAATTTTTTATGTGATACCTTTTCATATGTGTTAGGTCTTGAGATTGTTAACATAAATGAAGATGGCAAGAAAAACAAAGTGCTAAAGCAGACGGATAAGGCAAAAAAGAGTTTCGATAGTTTTAAAGAAAAAATAGTTGATGATTTGAAAGATGTGCCTGGAGAGAGTGCTGCAGCGGTTTTGAAATTTTATGAACGCTGGAAACCGGAAAATGAAACTCAGAACGAGCTTTTCTTTTACAAAGACAAAAGTGGCGATAAAAAATTAAAGGATCTAAAAAACATTGTTGTCTTTGCGATGAATTCTGTAAATCAAAAAACAATTGCCGATAAAGATATAATAAAAAAATGGGAAACACTATTTAAAAAAGGCAAAACAACGAAAAAAGGAGTAATTGGCCAATGTTGTATTTCGGGTGAAAAAGATATAATCGCCAGAACACATTTTCCAATTAAAGGCGTCATGGATTCGCAATCAAGCGGGGCTGCGATTGTTTCATACAATAGCCCATCGTTTGAATCCTATAATAAGGAGCAAAGTTATAATGGCCCTATCTCTGAAAAAGTTATGAGGAAATACACGGCCGCTCTAAATTATTTCCTTCAAAGCGGATCGAAAAATAAGACAACAATTGGCAAAGACACCCTTGTTTTTTGGGCGGAAAGTGAAAACGAGGACTATATTGATGAAATTTGGGACTTGCTTGGGATTAAACCAACAGAAAGCACTGAAGAGGCAACTGAAAGCAAAGTAATGTCTGCATTAAACCATATCCGGATTGGACAAGTTCCCCTTGATTTTGCGAAAGATGACGATATGAAATTTCATCTTCTTGCCCTATCTCCAAATGGGGGGAGGATATCCATAAGGAGGTATTATAATACAACCCTGGGGGCATTTAGGAGAAATATGTTACAGCATTATATGGATATGATGCTGTTAAACTCAAAGGATGAATTTAAACAGATTTCGTTTAGGCAGATCTTAGACGCCACAATCTCCTCTGTCATAACAGAGGATAGAGGTAGTAAAACAAATCCCGATTTTTCGGGCTCATTATTTGAGACGGCCTTAAATAATTATCTTTATCCTTCAGCTTTATTCGCCGAGATGGTAGCTAGGGTGAAAACCGATAATATAAAATCTGATGACAGGCTAAAAACAGCTAGGCTTATTAAACTTACTAGTATACGGGTTGCATTTATTAAAGCATATTTAGTCAGGAAGGATAGAAAATATAATACCAAGGAGGAAATAAATTTGGAACTGAACAAGAATAATTTTAAAGAGGCTTACCTATTGGGGCGTTTGTTTGCGATTATGGAAAAAACTCAACAGGATGCAATCCCCAGTGCATCATCAACAATTAAAGACAGGTTTTTTGCCTCTGCCTGTAGTACCCCGGCTACTGTATTTCCATCTCTGCTCATAGGATATCAAAACCATATAGCGAAACTGGGAAAGAAAGGTATCCGTTATGAAAAGCTACTTGATGAAATAGCTAGTAAACTAAGTGATAGTTTTCCTAAGCAGCTTGATTTGGATGGCCAAGGTAGATTCATTTTAGGGTATTATCAACAACGTACCGATTTATGGAAGAAACAAAATAATATTAAAGAAAATGAAAGCAAACAAGAGGAGGGATAAAATGTTGGATATTATTAAAAATAGGTATGAGTTCGTAATATACTTTGATGTGGAAAATGGCAATCCTAACGGAGACCCTGATGCGGGAAATCACCCGCGTATTGATGCAGAAACCGGCCATGGAATTGTTACCGATG
Source organism: Eubacteriales bacterium (assembly GCA_028680875.1). Classification (GTDB taxonomy): domain Bacteria; phylum Bacillota; class Clostridia; order Peptostreptococcales; family Anaerovoracaceae; genus JAQUJQ01. The sequence goes on along the minus strand of JAQUJQ010000004.1, from coordinate 3,201 downwards.
TCTGTTTAAAACGCAAAATTAGGAATTATGTTGAGATTGTAAAAGAAGGGTATGCACATAATAATATTCTAATTAAAATGGATTCTTCTTTAAATTCGAAATTTACGGCAGCACATAAAGCTCTTGGACAGGAACAAAATAGCAAAAAACACTCCAAGGAGGAAATTAATAAAGCCCGCACTTGGATGTGTGAAAATTATTATGATGTTCGCACCTTTGGTGCTGTTATGTCAACAGGTGACGATCCGGCGGGAATTGTCCGCGGACCTGTGCAGATTAACTTTGCAAGAAGTGTTGATCCAATCTTTATTAACGATATTAGCATAACAAGGCTTGCTATAACTACTACAGAAAAGTTCAATGATGCAGATCCGAAAAACGAGATGGGAAGAAAAGCGATTGTTCCTTACGGGTTATATCGTGCTGAAGGTTACATATCTGCAAATTTAGCCCAAAAAGAAACTAGATTCAGTGAGGGAGACCTTGAATTATTCTGGCAGGCCATAATTAATATGTTTGAGCATGATCATTCCGCAGCTAGAGGAAAAATGGCAGTAAGAAAACTCTATGTATTTAAACATCAAAGCATACTTGGGAATGCTCCATCCCATATTCTTTTTGACAAGATTACAGCAAGGAGAAAAGACGAAACCAGACCGGCTAGGACTTTTGGCGATTATGAGATAATTGCACCTAATGCCGGAAAGCTTGAGAATCTTGATGTGGAATTAATAGAGAAATTGTAATGTATGAGGAAAATGATTATTTGCAAATATCGGGATTCCAGCATTTTTCTCTTTGTCGCAGGCGATGGGCTTTGATTTACATTGAAGATCAATGGGAAGACAATTGGCGAACTACAGCCGGACAAATAATGCATGAAAAAGCTCATGATAAAAATGTTGCGGAGAAAAGAAGTGGAACAATTATAGTAAATGCACTCAAGATTGCCTCTAAGGAGCTTGGAATTTCCGGCGAATGCGATATTGTGCAGTTTCATAAAGATGATGCGGGGGTTTATCTTCCAAAGTACAAAGATAAATTCAGGCCTTATCCCATAGAATATAAACGTGGAAGAGGGCAATCTATTGAAGCAGATTCGATTCAAATTTGCGCTCAAGCAATGTGCTTGGAAGAAATGTTATGTTGCACCGTTGAAAAAGGTGCATTGTTCTATGGTGAACCTCATCGGAGAACGGAGATAGATTTCACGGAAGTGCTCAGACAAAAAGTAAAAGAAAGTGCCAAGGATATGCACCGGATATACCATTCAAAAACAACCCCTAAAGCTATTATGGGCAAATATTGCAATCAATGCTCGTTTAAAGATATTTGTTTGCCTGGGCTAAGCAAATCGAAAAAGTCAGTAAAAGAATATTTATTAAGAGGATTGAGGAATTGAAAAAACTACTTAACACTCTATATATAACAAAGCCAGAAACTTTTCTTGCATTAGAGAACGAAGCGGTTATGGTAAAAGAAGGTGATGCAACAATTTTAAGGGTACCTCTTTTAAATATTGAAGCCATCGTTCACTTTGGATACACGATTGGATGTAGTCCTGCTCTTATTGCCGAATGTGCAAAAAGGAATATATTAATAACATTTCTTACGGAAAACGGGAAATATCTCGGATCAATAATAGGAGAAAGCAAAGGCAATGTAACTTTAAGGAAAGAGCAATATCGCATTTCCGATGATGAATATAGAAGCTGCATTTACGCAAGAAATTTCATATTTGGGAAATTACATAATTCTAAGTGGGTTTTGGAGAGGGCTACGCGGGATTATGAACTGAGAGTAGATGTAGAGTCAATAAAAAAATGCACTTCTCAGATTTCGGAATTGATGAAGGATGTCTTAGATTGTGAAAGGCTTGATTTGCTTAGGGCCATAGAGGGCAATGCGGCGCATTGCTACTATAGTGTTTTTAATGAACTTGTATTGCAAAATAAAGATTTTTTTGTTTTCAAAAATAGAAATCGCAGACCTCCTACTGACCCAATAAATGCGCTACTTTCCTTTGCATATGTTTTACTTGCAGCTGATTGCCGCCACGCCTTAGAAGGAGTAGGCTTGGATGCATTTGTTGGTTTTCTCCATAGAGATAGACCGGGAAGAGCATCATTGGCACTTGACTTAATGGAAGAACTTAGATCTGTCATTGCGGATAGGTTTGTATTATCGCTGATAAATAGGCAGGAAATAACACAAAAGGATTTTAGAATTACTGAAAGCGGTGCTGTTTTGTTAACAGATGATGCTAGGAAAAAATTTCTTGCTGCTTGGCAAACAAGGAAGAAAGACGTGATTACACATCCGTTTTTAGATGAGAAGATAGAATGGGGCATTGTGGCTCATTCTCAATCACTTTTACTTTCGCGGACAATAAGAGGAGATTTAGATAGTTATCCTGTATTCTTATGGAAATGAGGTATTGTATGCTTATCTTGGTTACGTACGATGTCTCAACTGAAACAAAAGAGGGACAGCGTCGATTATCAAAGGTTGCAAAAAAATGTGAAGCAAATGGACAGAGAGTTCAAAACTCGGTATTTGAATGTATCCTAGATTATTCACAATATCTTACGTTGGTAGCCGATCTAAAAAAAATCATAAAGGAAGATGAAGATAGTTTAAGATTCTATAACTTGGGAGCAAAATATGATGGCAAGGTGGTTCACATAGGTATTAAGGCATCAATTCCATTAGACGGAAACCTTGTAATATAAGTGCGAACCCTAATCATGCGAGGAAAGATGGAGAAGTTCGCACCACGAGTTTCGTGTAATGTAAGCGAATATATACAATAATATAAAAAAAGAAACAAGATATTTGAAGTATTATAGGATATTGAGATAGATAAGAATATTAATACTTACTAAATACTATATCTTGCGGTCGCTCCCCGCATAGGGGGGCGTGGATTGAAATGCTGCTGGTATGGTCTGGAGAGATTTCTTTTAGAGTCGCTCCCCGCATAGGGGGGCGTGGATTGAAATAAGGATGTGGCTACACAATAACCCAAAACGATTGGTCGCTCCCCGCATAGGGGGGCGTGGATTGAAATATGTAGATCCCAGGCACAGCTGCCCAGAATTTTTGTCGCTCCCCGCATAGGGGGGCGTGGATTGAAATGTTCGGTCATAATCGTATCCAGCCGGATAAGGGTGGTCGCTCCCCGCATAGGGGGGCGTGGAT
>JAQUJQ010000084.1 GCA_028680875.1 Eubacteriales bacterium | reverse complement strand
TCCCATTAACGAAGGGGATCCCTCTCAGCATCCAACACACCTTTGCAATGTTCAGTGCATCCGTCTTAGTTCCCTGGTTATTTGGTATCAATCCTGCCATCGTCTTGTTGATGAACGGTATTGGCACCTTAATATTCATAGGAATCACAAAAGGCAAGGCTCCGGCATACTTAGGGTCTAGCTTTGCCTTTCTTTCACCTACATTTTTAATTCTTGCAAATCCGAATATGAACTTCCGGTATGCGTTGGGAGGCTTTGTAGTGACCGGTTTGATCTTCTGTGCAGTTGCATTGATTATCAAGGCTGTTGGGCCCGACTGGATTGATGTCCTGCTTCCTCCTGCGGCTATGGGTCCCATTGTTTCTCTTATTGGTTTGGAACTTGCAGGTGTTGCGGCCAGCAACGGTGGTCTCGTTTTGAGTGACACTTATACATCCATTAATCCAAAATTCGTCACAGTGTTTGCCATCACTTTGTTGGTTGCTGTCTTTGGCCAAGTTCTCTTTAAAGGTTCTATGGCAGCCATTTCTATCCTTATTGCCATCTGCGTGGGTTACCTTTCATCACTATTTATGGGTCTTGTAGATTTTTCTGCGGTGAGTGACGCCTCTGTTTTTGCGCTACCAAACTTTCAGACACCGATTTTTGATTTATCCGCAATTTTGATTATTATTCCCGCTTCTTTAGTGGTAATTTCAGAACATATAGGCCATCAGGTTGTTACAAGTGAAATTGTAGGCCGTGACTTAATAAGAGATCCCGGTCTCCATAGATCTTTATTAGGAGATGGTATTTCGACCACTCTTTCAGGTTTCTGCGGTGCAGTTCCGACAACTACCTATGGTGAAAATATCGGAGTTATGGCTGTAACGAGAGTTTACAGTGTATGGGTTATCGGTGGAGCTGCTGTATTTTCAATTTTTCTGGCCTTTATAGGAAAAGCTTCGGCACTCATTCAAACAATTCAAAGTCCGGTTATGGGTGGTATCAGTTTCCTTCTTTATGGTATGATTGCTGCTTCCGGCCTGCGACTTTTAGTTGATCAAAAAGTAGATTACAGCCGCGGCCGTAATTTAGCCTTATCAGCAGTAGTATTTGTAACCGGCCTTTCCGGGGCATTTATCCAGATTGGGGAAGTGCGTCTTACAGGTATGTGCTTGGCTACGATCGTTGGAATGGCTCTCAGTTTGGTCTTCTTTATTATCGATAAGGCAGGCTTATCTAACGACTAAGAAGAGAAGACAAGGGGACGTTTAGACTGTCTTGCCGACAAGACAGTCTAAACGTCCCCTTGTCTTCCTTTTATTACTTCTTTGGATAGACGTGAATGACATCTCTAGGACAAACCTTTGCACAAAGAGTACAGTTTTTACACTTATTGTAATCTATAACCGCATGATTATCAATTACATGTATGGCATCAAATTTACATTCCTTTTCGCAAATCTTGCAACCGATACAGCCGATAGAGCAAACTTGCCTGGTATCTCCACCCTTATCCTTTGAACTGCATCCCACAACTACTCGCATCTTCGAAGGCACAATTTCAATTAATCCGTTGGGACAGGCTTTTGCACACGCTCCGCATCCAACGCATTTATAACGATTAATAACGGCGATACCGTTTTCTATACGTATAGCATTGTAATCGCAGGCCTTTACACAATCACCGAAACCGAGGCAACCGTATTCACAGGCTCCCCGTCCCCTGTAAAACAGTTTGTTAGCTTTACAATTCTGATATCCCTGGTAATCCATTACATAACTTGTTTTAACACAGGTACCGGAACATTTGATAATGGCATACTTACCCGCCGCCTCTTCAAATTCGACTCCTAATAATTCACTTAGTGTTTTTGCTACCGCATTTGCCCCGGGGGTACACAAATTTGTAGCCAGAGTCGGGTCAGCTGCCAAAGAAGAGGCATAATCAGCACAACCTGCAAATCCACAGGCGCCACAATTTGCACCGGGTAGAGCCTCCGTCAACCTAGCTACCGTTTCATCCACTTTAACTGACATGAATCTTGCTGCGATAGTCAGGATAACACCGGCCAAGAGACCTATTGCCACAACAATGACAATTGGAACTATATACTGCATGATTAACTCCCCCCCTTACTGCCCAAACAAGCCGTCTATTACGCCGGAAAAACCCATAAAAGAGAGAGAGACGATTGAAGCAGCAATTAGAATTGATGGAATTCCTTTAAATGCAATGGGGAAATCGTTGTTCTCAATCCTTAGTCTAACACCCGAAAATAGTACCATAGCCAGCATAAAACCTAAACCCGCTCCAAATGAGTTAATCAAGGATTGGGCATAGGTATAGCTTTCATCTATGTTAAGAATACAGACACCCAATACAGCACAGTTGGTTGTAATTAACGGCAAATACACACCTAGAGATTTATGGAGTGCCGGTACATATCGCTTCATAGCAATCTCAACCAGCTGGACCAAAGCGGCTATGACTAAAATAAATACGATAGTCTGTAGATAATCAATATTTAGGTGAATCAGCAGGCTCATAATAGGGTAGGTAACAGCAGTAGCTAATACCATTACGAAGATAACAGCTGCACTCATACCTATCGCAGAGTCCAATTTCTTTGAGACACCCAAGAATGGACAAATTCCTAAAAATTTAACCAAAACAAAGTTATTAACGAGTATAGCGCTCATTAAAATAATTATCATTTCTTTCATGATTCACATCCCCCTTTCCCGGCCAGCTGGCAGGAGACGGCGGAGGGACAACCTTCGCAGCCCATTTCTTTCTTTTTGATAGCTTTACCTTTTGATAAGTAATTGATTAAGGCTACCAAACATCCAAATGTAAAAAACGCACCGGGAGCCAACATGAAAATCGCCACAGGATCAATGTAATCTGCAGTGATGTTAAAATTCATCCACCCTCCGGAACCTAAGATTTCACGTATTGATCCCATAAGAAACAGAGCTAATGTAAAGCCCAATCCCATCCCGATACCGTCAAAAGCCGCATCGGACACTTTATTTTTACTGGCAAACATTTCAGCCCTTCCTAAGATGATACAGTTTACCACGATTAATGGAATGAAGAGTCCTAATGCGTCGTTTACTGCAGGTGCATACGCCTGCAGGAGAAAACCGACAACTGTAACAAATCCCGCAATTACAACGATATAGCAGGGAATTCTCACCTTATCCGGAATTACATTTTTTAACATGGCGATTACTATATTGGAACAAATTAAAACTGCCATAGTAGAGACACCCATTCCCAGCCCGTTTATGGCTGTAGTGGTAACAGCCAGAGTTGGACAAGTTCCTAATAGTAGAATTAATACAGGGTTCTCCTTTATTATTCCATTTTTTAATAAAGATAATTTATTCACTACTGAACACCCCCTAGCTGTTCATATTGCTCCAGGGCTGTTTCTACAGCTCTGAAAATAGCATTTGAGGAAACGGTTGCGCCGGTAACTGCATCAACATTGGCCTTTCCTGCTTCCCCTGTATTTGTGATGTCCGTATTACCTATATACTGGGATAAATGATCAGATGTCATTGCTTTGGTTCCAAGCCCCGGTGTCTCGGAATGATTGGTAATCTTCACTCCTTGAATCTCTCCCTGGTTGTTAACACCGATCATAACGACCATTTTTCCGCCAAACCCCTTGTCAATAGTGGTGATCACAAGTCCGGAACCGTTATCTGCCTGATATATCTCCAATACATTATCCATCAATACTGTTTCAAGAGCTGTGAAACTTCCGGCTCCATCAGGAAGCACTTCGGAACGTGCAATGTTAGCATTTTTAATATTGATTTCTTCTATAATCGGTTTTGTAATCTGATAAGTTACTGCTAAAGCAGCTGTAATGACTAAGCATATAATTACCAGTATCAGAGATGGCATCACCCATTCTTTTACATTGGTTGTTTTCACTTCTCTTCACCTCTTTTCATAACTCCATAAAGGGCTCTACGAGAGAGACTGTCAATGTGAGGTGTTAATATGTTCATAAGTAAAATTGCAAATGAAACCCCTTCAGGATAAGAACCATAAAGGCGGATGATCATGGTAAGCAATCCGCATCCAATCCCAAAAATTATCCGACCGGGTGTAGTTAGCGGAGAGGTGGAATAATCGGTGGCCATAAAGAAGGCTCCCAGCATGACACCTCCTGCACAAATATGGAAGATAGGATCTTGCCCTGTAATTAAGGCTATAATAAATACAGTCCCGATAAAAGCCACAGGAATCGCCGGTTCAATCACCTTCCTTGCCAACAGATAAATGCCACCGATCAAAAGAGCGATGGTGCTGGTTTCACCAAGTGATCCTCCGATAAAGCCAAGAAACATATCCATATTTGAGGGGATAGCTTCAAGGCCTGTCCCCATGTTGAGAATCCCCAGAGGTGTCGGGCCGGTCACTGCATCCGCAGCCTCCATAACTTGTTTTGGTAAAGGCCATGTGGTCATCGGTGTGGCAAACGATACAAGAAGTACAATTCTTGCCGTGATGGCCGGATTTGCAAAGTTCTGTCCGATACCACCGAAAAGTTGTTTTACAATAACAATGGCTACAAAGCAACCGATGATCGCCATCCAATACGGTAAATTTGCAGGGAGATTAAAGCTTAATAGCATACCGGTCACCACAGCACTTAAATCCGTAATGGTGTTATCCTTCTTAGTTATGTAGCGAAATGCCGCCTCAAAAGCCACACAGGCTGCGACACAGGTAACAGTTAACAAGATGGCGCGGGGGCCGAAAATAACACCCGACATTATAAACGCCGGTGTCAAAGCGATAATGACATCCAACATAATTCGTGTAGTTGTAATGTTGTCCAGAATATGAGGAGAAGAAGAAACAATTAAACTCCCTTGGCTGTAACGACTCATTATTTTTTCCCTCCTTCCTGAACCAGCTGCTTAGCGAGGCGGTTAATAAAGCTTAATTGCTTTTTTGCCGGACACACATAAGAACAGCAACCGCATTCCATGCACAAAGGCACTTTTAGTTTTTTCAGTGTCTCTATATCTTTTTTATCATAGGCCTTAAAAATACTGGTGGGCATTAAGTGAAGAGGACAGGCTTTTACGCATCTTCCACAGTTAATGCACGCAGTTTCCTTTGGAAACTCAGCCCATTCCTTATCAAATGCTAAAATAGCATTGTTGTTTTTGATTAATGGCGTACCATCATCATAAATCGCTCTGCCCATCATCGGACCGCCCATTAGAATTTTACGCGGTACTCTTTTATAACCCCCACAAAATTCAATGATCTCATTAATTGGGGTACCGATAAGAACTTCTACATTTTTTGGGGTTCGAACAGCGGTCCCGTCTACAGTTATACGTTTAGCGACTAAAGGCATTCCTGTCTGCAGATATTTCTCTAAAGTAATGATGGAAGTAATATTTGATACAATTGCACCGATATCTGCGGGGAGTTTCCCTAGTGGCATAACTCTTCCGGTTGCTTCATAAATCAAAACTCGCTCTGCTCCCTGAGGATACAGTGATCTCAGCTCCATAACCTCAATCTCCGGTGAATCCTTTAGCAGATCTCTCAGCAATTTTATAGCCGGAGCCTTGTTTTCCTCAATTGCAATTATGCATCGCTTAATACCAAGATATTTCATGGTGTTCTTAATCCCACCAATAATATAATCGGTATCCTCCAACATGGCTCTGTAATCCGATGTAATATAAGGTTCACATTCTGCGCCATTTATAATAAGGGTATCGACCTCATCCAAATTCTTCGGATTGAATTTCACATGTGTGGGAAATGCTGCCCCACCCAATCCTACAAGGCCTGAATCCCTTACTGCTTTAAGGAAGCTGTCCTTATCTGTAACAACAGGAGGTGCTAACCCTTCTACGACCTCTTGTTTTTTGTCTAATACAATTGTGACTATAGGATCCCAAATACCCATAGAGGTCATCGTAGTTTCAATTGCTGTTACTTTCCCGGATACACCTGAATGAATCGGTGCACTGACATAAGCATCACTGTCTCCAATGACTTGCCCGACTTTTACCAGATCTCCTACCGCAACCTTTGGTTGGCAGGGAGCTCCGATATGCTGGACCATGGATACATATACTTTGTCGGGAATCGGCATTTTTTCAGTAGGACAGTTCATCGTATTCTTATTATGTTCTACATGAATTGCCGGTAAATGTTTAGATACTCTCATGCATTTTCACCCGCTTTTCATTTTAATAACTGATATTAAATAAAAAAAAATCTTATGGCTCATTATGGGTTATTTTTATTTTGACCCAAACCAATGCTATTGTACCATAAATTTTTTCGAATAAAAGCCTAATTTAGTGGAATAATTAGTTTTTTTGTAAGAAGCCGCATTTTAATAGGAAATGACTCCGAATTAACGGAGCCATTGAAATGGTTAAATATGTTGAATAAATTTACTATAACAATTCCCTTATCAATTTTAACAATTCATTTTTTTCCAAAACTTCTTTATGTAAAACCCGCTTTGATTCCAGATTTCTTAATCCGGTTGGGATGGGGATATTGGTTTTTGTGTTTAATGCATGAATATAGGCAAATCCATCACATTCTTCAGGAATGTCCAGAGCTTTTGATACGCTCTCAGCAAACTTATAAGCGCTGGCTGTAGATGCTATAATTGTTGGGGTTGTATCCCCTGTTTCTTTTTTATAATCTTCATACACCTTATAGCCGACAGCTGTATGCGTATCAATCAAATAGCCGTTTTCTCTATACATTCGCCCGATGGTTTCCTTTGTCTCTTCTTGGTCGGCAAACCCTCCGTAGAAATTACCTAAACCCGTCCTGATTTTTTTACTGATTTGATATTTCTTTTCATTTTCCAAGGAAGTCATCAAAGCGGATATAGCCTCTCCGTCA
>JAQUJQ010000083.1 GCA_028680875.1 Eubacteriales bacterium | reverse complement strand
TAAGTTTTCCCGTTATAGCATTGAATACCGGTTCGAGCATAGATTATTGCCATTCGAGTAAGTTCCACTTTTCGCGGTTCTTCATAATACAATTCCCTAGCTCTTTCATCCAAGACTGCACCAATTTGTTGTGATTGAATATCCGAAGCCGTATACATATATTGAGCGTTCGCTCTTTCCCGGATCACATTGATATCATTGGCAGCATTTTGCCATTCGTTTTTCCAAATATAAGCTTCAGCCCTGAGCAAATAAGTTTCAGCTAAACGAAAAATATAAAAATCACCTGGGCCCCCTTGAGGTTGTACTCTGTCAGGATCAGGGTACCATATTTTATAGTGTGGCCAGCCAAACCAGCACCGGATAGTGTCTTGACATAAAATGCCTCCCTGTTCATTATATAACTGTAGATTTTTCCCATACCACTCATTTCCACTATTCCTTAGCGCCGGATTATTATAAACTAACATTTCCATGGTAATCCAATTCTCATTATCCGTTCTGTGACGATAATCAGAAAAATCTTCTTCTCCATCAATTGTCCATACACTCTTTTGTGTATAATAAGTAGGGCGAATACGAGCAATTCCTCTTCCATATTTTTCCACAAGCCCTATTTCATTTCTAGCCGCATCCGATAATCCATTAGCACCATCCGGCGTTTTTATAGCACCTGTCAATCCAAAATTGGGAACTGCATTCCTCATAGCATTTACCCCGGAAGTATTTCCATCAATCCCATATCTATCGATAGTTAACAAGAGGCCTTCTGTATTTGCTGACAGACTTTTATTTTCAATGCGGAACATATCCCAAACTACATCTTTATCCATCAGGTCCTTATCCGATCCGAAACGTTCGGTACATAATTTATGTACACCACCGTTTATTACCTCTGTTGTTATCCGTATCGCATCATCAAACCGCCCCTCTAATAAATAATATTTGGCAAGTAAATGTTTACAGGCTGCTTTTGTTACCTGCCCGGCATTCGTTTGATTTGCTTCAGGCACATGCTGTATGGCAAACTCCAGGTCTTCAATCATTTTCAACCAAATGGACTCTTTGGTAGTGGTATAATAATCCACTTTAGGCTCGGACGCTTCTTCTAACACGAGAGGAACATCCCCATACTGTAGCGTTATCATATAATAACGATAAGCTCTCATAAAATAGGCGCTTCCCAACAGTTTATTTTTCGATTCTTCTGATTTAAAAGAAGCCTCATCGATCCGATTGATAACTGTATTGCAGTCTTTTATATTAATATACGAATTATCCCAATACCAGCCGATTCTTGTATAAGCAAAGTCGTTATTTTTTGCGTCCGGCAGCATTTGGTTATCCAAGTCTTGCCATGGTGACGCTTTATCGGTCGTGCCGTCAACAGCAACATCCGAATATTTCAGATTGGTTAAGAATGGAGCCTGATCGGTGCAAAATTCACCTCTAAAACTGGTCAAAGCTTTATCTAATACAGCTTGCAGACCGGCCTCATCAATTAACACGTTTTCTGGAGCATAGAACGATAATGGTTTAGGATCCAAAAAATCTGCTCCACATGCGGTAAGTAAACAACCGACAAAAGAGAGCACCAGTACTTTATATTTCATAATTGTTTTCATATGATTATTTTATTGTTTTATTTCGGTATATGGAACCTTTGATGTTTAAAATAATCATTCCCTTCGGGTGTTTAACGATTATCTTAAACATGTCGGTTTCATATTTCTATTTAATATTAAGTTTTTATCAAAGTGTCATATTCAAGCCAAAAGTAAAAATTCTCTGAGAACGTGTCCCATTCTCAGGATCGCCAAATTTCCATTTAGGTGCCCACACGGCTGCATTTCGGACATTGCAGGTCAGTTTCAGATTGGAGATTGGTGTTCTATTCAATACTTTCGGGGGTATTTTATAAGCAATAGCCACATTTTCTAAACGAATATATGATTTACTGAACCATACATTATAGGATACTCCTTTAGCTGGTGCCGATCTCAATCTTGCATAGTCATCTAACTGGTTATCAGGTGTCCAATAAGGAATATCCCATGAATTAATACGATCTTCTATATGATTATCATGTTTAGCCAAATTATAACTTGCTTTATGTCCCCATAAAGAATATAAAACAAAGGAGAACTCAAAATCCCGGTATAAATTAAAAGTATTAGAAAGCGTCCACGAGAACCGGGGTGTTTGGTAACCTAAAAACTGCTTGTCATCGTCAGTCAACAACCCGTCATTATTTACATCTTCCAATCGGAAATCTCCAGGTGCCTGATTCCATTTGGCAGCTTCTTCTTCCTCCCCGATTTTCCATGTATCTAAAATTTTATAATCCCATATCACATCTTTTGCTTGACCAATAAACCAATTATTCGTCTTATCATCAGGTTCTTTTTGTCCTATCAGATTCCCATTACTATCAAAAACATCATATTTCTCACCTGTAATGGAAATAATTTTATTACGATTTAGAGAAAAAATCAGATTAGATGTCCATTCGATATTTGGTTTTTTCAAATTAAGGCTACTCAAAGAAAACTCGAATCCTTTATTTTTAATTTCTCCCAAATTGGCGTAAACTCTATTAAAACCCGTAATCGTAGGAAGCTGTCGGTTTACTAGGACATCGGTGGTCGACATATTGTAAGCTTCAATCGTTCCGGTAAGAATGCCGTTCAATATCCTGAAATCTATTGCAAAATTATATGCCTCTGTCCTTTCCCATTTAAGATTCTTATTGCCCATCGTATTTATCTCTAAAGTAGGTATAGTGATCGGATTTCCATTTCCTTCTGCATTCAGTGATTTTCCTGTTATGATCCTCGACAAAGCCGCGTAATTATTAATATCCCTGTTGCCGTTACTTCCCCACGAAGCCCTGAATTTCAAGTAATCAATAAATGGCACTTTAAAAAAATCCTCCTCAGACAAAACCCATCCTAAAGCAGTAGCCGGAAACGTGGCATGGGGATTGGAATATCCGAATAATGACGAACCGTCCCGGCGTACAGAAGCGGTCAACAGGTATTTATTCTTGTAAATATAATTCATCCGGGCCATCAATGCATCCGACGTACTTACCACATCGTTACTCGATATTACCGGTAATGTCCCCACAGACATATCATGGTAACCCAGAACATCATTCGGACTAAAATTCTGATTCTCCATTTTTTCGGTGTCATTCCTGAACTTTTCGAAATTGGCCAGTAAAGTTACATCTACTTTGTGATCCTTTAAGAAAACCCGATTCCAGTTAATAATATTATCCACCTGCCACTCTCTGCGTAAAGAATTTTCACGGGAAGCAAGACCACCAAACAAATTCCATTGAGGATGTTCTGACGAATCATGTATATGATTATGATAAGAAACAAATCGGGGAGTATAGTTCAAGGTATAAACGATATCGAAAGGCAATTCTATAATAGAATATATTTTAGGTAAAAAGGTGAAATATTCCATTTCACGGGTCCTGTATTTTCTTTGTAATAACGGATGAAACGCTTGATTGTCTTCATTAGGATATAACCTCATTGTCTCTTCGTCATCCTCATAAAAAGAACTGTAAGGAGTCAAAGACTTATATTGTCCATCATTGACAGGAACAGAGCTTTCATCCCGATAAGAAAACTGCGCGTTCAGCCCGACTTTTAGGAATTGAGCCGGCTTTCCCTCGATACTCACTCTTGAACGTACAGTTGAGAACTCGTCTCCTATAGCCAATGACTTATTATCCATATATCCCAATGACCAATAATAGGAAAAGTCTTCTTTTTTACCCGAAAGGCTTATATTATAATCTTGGCGGGGGCCATTTTGAAAAATATGATCTTCCCAGTCAATATTTTTCCCTACTTTGTAATTCTCAATCTCCAACCCAGTCAATTTAATACCTGACAACCAGGCATCGACAAGATTATCCGGCGTAGTACTATGATAAGCCATCCATTCATTAAGATATTGTGAATCAATCGTGCGGGGATCATCAAATGGACTCCACGGCGTTTGAGATACGGTTGCACTATAAACTGATTTAGCCATATCAGAACGCCATTTGATAAAACCATCTTTGTCGTAAGGTTTAACCCGGTTTGCCGCTGTAGCCATTCCGATTATTCCACTGAAATTGATGATCGGTTTTGATGTTTGTCCTCTCTTTGTTGTAATAGCCACTACGCCATTGGTAGCCCGTGACCCATAAACAGCAGCAGAACTAGCATCTTTCATAATATCTAGTGTCTCGATATCGTTCGGGTTGATGTCTGATACATCACCGTTATAAATAACTCCATCGACAACAATAAGTGGACCCGATCCGGCAGTCAGCGTGTTATCTCCTCGGATCATCATATCACCGCCACCCTTGGCCGAGACGGAATAGCCGACATTCATTCCCGGAACACTTGTCCGTAACAGGTCGCTAACATTCGAGGGAGTATAATTCTGCATACTTTCGGCTTTCACCTGCGAGATTGATCCTGTCAGGTCGCTTTTTTTAGCGATACCATATCCTACTACAACCACTTCTTCCAACGCCTGGGCATCTTCCTTTAGTACAATATTGAAAGGCATTTTACCATCGGTATTTATAATTTGTTCAACGTAACCGATATAAGTTATTCTCAAGGTAGCCCCTTCTTCAACTGTCAGAAAGAAATTCCCGTCATTATCGGTAATTGTACCATTACTAGTTCCGACTTCTATAATATTTGCTCCAATTATAGTTTCTCCATTCTGATCTGTGATTATTCCGGAAACTTTCTTTTGCTGCTGTGTAACCCTTTCTGACTTGTTTTTTTCAACTTTCTCAAAAGGATTATTAACGATAAGCTCTGCATATACATGATTATGGGATGCCTGTAAAAAAGGGCTCCAGCACAACAATAAGAATAAGATTATGCTCATGATTTTAGTAACGCTTTTTAATATAATGAGGTATTCATCCTCTTTGTATTTGTTCATATTTTTAATTATTTATTAGATATAGTTAATTTGATATTGTAACTTCCAATAATCACTTTAATTCTTGATATATCATTCCCGAAATTTTCTCCATATAAAACCATACGCGTTGCCAATCCACCTACTTTTGGTATAAAGTCTGAAACGACAATCGGTTTATCCGGATCGAAACTACCTACATGTTCTTCATTATCATCTTTACAACTTGCGAAGCAAAGAGTAATTAGCGCAAGCATCATCCAATGAATTTGCCAACGCCCAATAATTACACTGTCTTTCATTTTCATAATACATATAATTAAAAACAATTATTAATAAATCTAATCTGTTTAAAAACATTCTTAGTTAAAAATTAATGAATCCATAGAAGAGTCTTCATATCATTCACTTCATTAAAATTCACTTTATATTCTGTCTTGTGAAAAAATCACAATATTATCTTTAAAGCAATTATGGTATATACACTAATTTTTCATCTTAGTTTTGATTTAACTTGTATTTCAAAGAAATATCAAAATCGGGAATTTTCATAAAACTTTCATCTCATAAAATAACACAATTTCGTCAATTCTTACTTTTATTTCAATAACCACCTGTTTGTAAACATTTTAGAATAAAGCTTATTCTATCTTAAAATTTCAAAATAATAAAAAAACGGAAGATGAGGTGTCTTACTCCAAGGAGTAAATCTGTTTGTTTATATTCACGCCTTTCACAACCAATTTCTTTTTTTCTGGCAACTTCCCAGTTTTGGTCTCTATTATTATAGTTTTCTTTTCACCAGGCAGCAAGGAGAAAAAATTATCACTATAAAAAGATGGGCGAACAGGCTTGTCATTCCCATTAAGAAATTGAAGTTGAGTAAAAAAAGCAATACTTTGTGATCTATTCACTACATCTATTTCCAGAAAAAAAATGTTGTTTTCTTCATATGTTTGATAATTCACCTTGAGTTGTACCTCTTTTAATTTTGAGAGATCCTGAAAACCTGCAGTGGTAGGACCTGTTAATGTATTTTTTCCTTCGTACTTACTATTTGAGCGCCAATAAAAGTTGCTCCCTACCTCTTTTCCTTTATCATCCAATAATCTTAATTTTATAAAATGCACATTGGTTATGTCTGAAGGGAAATCTATTTTAAAGATATCTACGCATACTCCATCTTCCGGTATGTCAACAATTGCTTCTTTAGAGAAAACTTTCTTAGAATTCAGGTCGTAAACATCAGCTTTGATCTTATAATTTGTAAAAGCACGATAATAATCATTTACTACCGAGATAGTATTCTTGAGAAAATCGAATTGCGGATGCAGAGGTTCACAAGCATTCTGGGCAGCATAAAGAGCAGCTGTTGGTTCTAGCGACCAATCCCACATACGCGCACACACTTGACGAATTGGTGGATTATGGTACCAGTACAAAAAGCCGGACGTATATCGATCGCCATAATTTAATTTATTATAATTCCAAACTTCCCATATACTCTTATAATTGAATGCACCAACCAATTGCCCTTTCTCTGCAAATTCTTCAATATTGTCAGAAAATCCATATTCATTTACCATATCGGTGTATAAAGATGTCATCAAGTGAAAACCATTTCCATCGGAATAATCCCATACATCCTTGTTTATAGGCCATAAATCATCCTCATTAATCATCTCACGTAAACATTCAACTGTTGGTAAACTGGGGGCTCCATATTCCGGATTAAATCCATCAATACGGCTTCCTCTGTCCGATGCCGTATTTTCATAATGCCTCATGATATTTACCTGCTTATACGGACTACCATCATGTACTCCACAACATTCAGACTGCATTTGATATCCGCGTGTTCCGTCCAGCTCTTGAATTAATCTTTCCGTTTCACCCATTTCCGTTGATTCATTGGATGACACGTAATAGGCCAGAGAGGGATGGTTACGGATACGTT
>JAQUJQ010000082.1 GCA_028680875.1 Eubacteriales bacterium | reverse complement strand
AAAAAGCCTTATAACATGCACCTTAGCTTTAGTAGCTAAAATCCGAGCAGAAGGTGAGATTTATTGCAGAAATGATCATCAAAGAGGCTAGTACGTTCCAAAACATGGCCAAAATAAGTTGTTAAGGCAGATCTGATCGTACTTGATGAGATTGTGGAAAGTTTTATACAATTGGAATAGTTTCTTGTCTCATTGGAAATAATTTATACTTGACACATAACAGAAGAGATTCCAAATTTGTTTTGTGTGCCGATAGCAACAAAATGATTCGGCAGATGAGATACCTAAAGTCTTATGAGGAGTCATTCTATGATTACAGTAGAATATTTACTGGCAGCTTTTACAGATTTGAGCCTACAAGCCTTCGATATACCCAAACTACGGGGTTACTTTGCCCATAAATATGCAAATGACCCATTGTTTCATAACCATTTGAAAGCAGAGAAGTACTCATACAGGTACCCGCAAATTCAGTATAATTAGGCTTGACGTTATTTTTGATGTGTAATTGATTCACATGTTAAATATATCAGTATGGAGGTATAGTGAAGTATAACATTCTTTGGGAGCAATGGCTATTCATGGTATTCAAGGATTCTTCTACCAAACGTTTGAGTATGATTGATGCTTTGTGTAGGGGTAAATCCGCACATTTAGCTTATTGCAATCCTATGGATAGAATAGCCGTCCTTCGTTTTCTTCTTGCAGTCATGTACTGGTGCTGGAAAGAAACGGGAGAGCCTATTCATAGAGATGGAATACCGCAGGCTTGGGTAAACTATCTCGAGAGTAGCGCTAATTATTTCGAGTTTATGGGTGATGGGAAAAGACTTATGCAGAAAATAGGATTGACAAGGTTACGTCCAGTAAGTGAGCTTATCCATGAAATACCCACAGGCAACAATTTTTGGCATTTCAATCATGTTAGAGACTATACGGTTGGAATTTGCACACACTGCTTGGTATCTAGTACATTAAGGTTACCGTTATTTTTTGTGAGCGGTCGCCCTAACTTGAAATCAGGTATTAACGGTTCACCGCCAATATATGCAGTTAGATGGGGCAAGAATCTATGGGATACTATCTATTTGAACTGGAAACCACGTGAACCATTGGGAAATCCTATTTGGGTTGAGCCGTACCGCTTTAATCCGGAAGATGACGTTCCTTTGTTGAGTGGTATGACTGTTCCGGCAAGGCTATTACATATTGATGATCCCATTCCGTGTAATAAATCATGCAGTGTTTGCGGAGAACAGCCTGGCTATTTGCATTATACATGCAAATTTGAAGCTGCTGGTAACTTGGAAAACTCAATATGGAGAGATCCATTTGAGTTAAGGCCTGCAGAAAAGGCTATTAAAGCGTCTGCCATCACCGGATCAGGTAAATTGAAGTATGATGTAAAACATCATAGGTTGTTACCTCAAATTATTGATTCTTTAAGTATTGAATCCGGGAGTAAAATATTACTCGTTGGTTTTGCCGTCGACAAAGCAAAATATGTAGACATTTGGGAGCGTACAATCAGTATCCCTGATAGAGATAAGGCAGAAGATACTATTGAAATCATAAGAGAATGGGATAAACTGATCAAGCGTAGTATGGCAAACACTTATCTACCGACCAAAGAAGCAAGAAAAAACAGGGCAAGGAAACTAAAGGAATCCCTTCAAAATGATCTTTTGCCTGATGTAGATATGCGAATTGCAAAACTCTTACCTGAATTGTTGGCAGGGCGGTTGGCGTGGGAAGCAATTTCAAATGAGTACTACAATTATGCAAAAACTGCGGCTAAAACATTATCAAACGGCATTGGAACGAAACAGATCATGGACAGAAGCCGCATCGCATATTCACTGCCAAGGGCAGTACCAAGCACAGAATCAGAAAGCAGCCAGGGAGGTAAAAGTTAATGAATAATACGGTTGCAGAGTTTATATCGAATTTATCAACTCTTAAAAGTGGTGAGCTTTCAATCCTACGAACCATGAAAAACAAAGGTTTGGATGAAGGAATAGATGGTTTCGATTTGTTTACTGGTATCTGGTGGCCATTGCGAGAGAAGAGTAAGAGTGCGCCTCAAAGGGAAACCGCATGGCTTATCGCCAAACTGTTTGCTTGCTATCCTATCCCTCAGGAAGGAGGAGCTAATTTACCGTTATTAATGAGCAAAATCTCTAGAAATAATGATGCTTTGGCAAAGCAGCTAGCCAAACTGAACGATAAAATAGTAAAATGCTCTCTCCGGATGCTTGAGGATCCGTTGGGGCAGGCGTTGAACATAATCCAAAACAAGTATATAGGGATGGATTGGGTTAAGCTAACTGACACTCTTTCTAAATGGGTATACCAGAGTGAAAGAGAACGTTGGATACAAGACTTTTTAACAGTCATAAAAAAACAATAAGAGAGGAAAAGAATGAATAATTCTCTAATCGAAATTCACATGATTCAAAACCACTGTCCGGCAAATCTGAATCGGGATGATTTGGGTGCGCCAAAATCTTGTTTCTTTGGTGGAGTTCTGCGTAGCCGAATTTCCAGTCAGTGCATAAAACGCAGCATTCGGATGTCTGATGATTTCGGGGACGTCTTGGGGGGAATCCGTACTCGAAGGCTTGCTGAGCTTATTCAAAAATCTGTTCAAGGTACAGATATCAAGAAAAAAGCCAAGGAGATTTTGAGCAAATTAGGAGTTAAATCAGGGAAAGTTAACGCTGGTTCTGATATGCTTGTATATACCACGACAGATGCTATCGTACAGATGGCTGATTTAATCAGCAATGATGCCCTTACCGTGCAAGACTTATTGGAGCCTATTGCGGAAATAATCTCAACCAAGGTTCATGTACCAGATATGGCATTATGTGGACGCATGTTGGAAACGGGAGAGATAAAGAACACTACAGTGGAAGCAGCACTTCAGGTTGCACATGCTATCTCTACCCACGAAGCACACCCTGAGATAGACTATTTCGTGGCTGTGGACGATGTAAAAGGGGAAGATGCCGGAGCGGGTTATATTGATGAGGCTATGTACGCTTCTGCGTGCTTCTACAAGTACTTCTCCATAGATTGTAGGCAACTTCTGCATAATCTTGCTGGAAATGAAGCTCTTTCGGCGAAAACTATCGGTGCCTTCATTCTGAGTGCCGCCAGAACTAACCCCAGCGGGAAGCAGAACAGTTATGCGGCACACAACTACCCGGAAGGTATATTGGTGGAAATAAAACAAAGACCGTTTAATTATAGCAATGCTTTTATTAAACCAGTCGAATATGTTAAGGGCACAGATATTGTCAGTGCAAGCATTGGACAGCTTTCTGAATATCTTAGAGATATAAGCATTGGCTATTACTCAAAAGATTCCGACCGCTCAATGTTCTGGTTTTCCCCCAACAAAAGGCATCCTCTGGAAGCTCTGGAAGAAGGAAAGGATTACACACATCACGGAGTATTGGAGGAATTTGTCTATGCCATACTTAAAAAAAACGGTCATAATTGGGATGATGTGAAGAACATTAAGGCACATGGAGAATAGCGGTATGCAAGCCAATACAATCTTTCTCCGCTTGGAGGGGCCTCTTCAAGCTTGGGGTAGTCATGAATCCAAGTTTGGAGTAAGAAGAACGCATGAGATGCCAACCAAGTCCGCAATAGCTGGATTACTATGTGCTGCTTTAGGCATACCAAGAGAAAACTGTGCACAAAAATGGCTCCCAATAATTGCTAAGTTAAAAATGGGGGTTAGGATAGATAGGCAAGGTGTTAGATGGTGGGATTACCACACTGTTGGAGCAAGACAGAAAATGCCTATTGCAGAGTATCCCAACAAGAAGTTAGACAACAAATTAACCCTCCCTTCCCCGGAAGATGTACTAATGAACATAGAATCAAAGGCAAAGACCATGTTAACACGCAGAGAATACCTGTGCGATGCAAGTTTCTTGGTTGCCCTTCAAGGACCGTCGAATATCATCGAAGAACTTCATGAGGCCTTAGAACTTCCTAAATGGCAGCTATTTCTGGGTCGCAAGAATTGTCCCCCATCCCGACCTATAGCAGAACACGGTATTGGTAATTTTGATAGTCCTATACATGCTCTATCGTCTATACCCCTAGCCATTAGCCCTGAGTCTCAACTGAAGGATATTATAATGTGGTTGGATTGGGTGCCAAAAGATCCCGACGAAGATATTCCTGATGATGTGGAGCAAATGTATGACATACCAGTCAGCTTTTCTCCTCGCGTATATAGTCCCCGCTATATATACTCTGTCGTCATTCCGTCTGCTTCAATGGGTGAAGACACAAAGCCATATCCGCATAAATTGTGGAGACCATCACGAGCTCATGCTGACTATGGCAATTCATTATATCAGCAAATTAGGGCAAAAAGACTTATAATGGATAATGGTTTGTGCGTGTTATGCAAATCTCCAGCTACAACTGTGCAACACATTAGCTACGCACATGCCGGAGGTAATGAACGCATTGAAGAGCTTAGATCCATGTGTCGATTATGTCATGATGCAGCTACAATGCTGGAGTATGGTGCTCAAATGGGAATGGATCGTATTGATCCCTGTGAACCCAAGTGGAGAGATGCGCTGCTAGCCAAACGCAGGGAAATTGTACAATTCAGATCCAATGAAAAACGCGCCGAAATCATGCAAAGAAAATCTGAGGAGGATTAGTGTATCTGTCATATTTGCTTATCGATACCGGTGGCAATCCGGATCGTCCTCGCCCCGGCAGAAAATGGATATCAAACATTTACAACGTCCATAGAAGGCTCTCTATGGCATTTCCCAATCATGATGCCAAACAAAAAGATCCTCATCATATTCAACCCTTTTCACTTAGTAATATTCAGCCCAGATCATTCCTATATCGGATTGATACGAGGGTGAGTGAGGACGCACATAGAAGTATGATAATAGTGCAATCGCATCTGGAGCCTGATTGGGAATATTGCTTTCATAATGCCCGCGACTTCCTGGCCGCATCCCCTGCAACAAAAATATATAATCCAAAATTCAAGCCTGAGATGTGTTTGGGGTTTCGCATTTTGGTTAATCCCAGTGTGAAAAGCGCTTCTCACAAATCTACTGATCCCAAGAGCGGTGAGTTGAGTAAACAGGGGAAAAGAATTTCTCTTACTTGGGATAAGGATTCAAACCCGGAAGCTGCCATCTCTGAGTGGTTTAAAACAAAAACGACCAAAATGGGCTTTACCATCGACAAAATGCATTTACGTCGCTTAAACTGGGTTAGTGGAACAAAAATGATTACGGAACTATATTCAGAGAAACAAACCGACATGAACTATCATCGCATACGCTTACGCTCTGCCCTGCTTGAAGGAAAACTATGCGTTAAGGATGTGAACAATTTCAATGAATGCCTGGAAAAGGGAATAGGTAGTGGAAAAAGCATGGGTTTCGGTTTGTTGTCAGTTGTTTGTACATCATAAGTAATATGGCAACATCAAACCTACATCAGATACCAAAAATTAGCGATCGTTTGAGCTACCTATACATTGAACATGCAAAGATCGATAAAGAAGCACAAGCTATTGCTATTCACAATGCCTTTGGCACTACTCCCGTTCCCTGTGCTGGATTATCACTGTTGATGCTAGGCCCCGGCGTTTCTATCACTCATGCGGCAATAATGGTATTAGCTGGATGTGGTTGCTTGGTTGCCTGGGTTGGAGAATTTGGAGTTCGCTTCTATGCTTCAGGCACTGGAATAACAAGAAGTGCAGCAAACATTATGAAACAAGCGTCCTATTGGGCAGATGACGGCTTACACCTGAACGTGGTTAGGGCAATGTATGAGATGCGCTTCCCTGATAAACTTGATTCAGGGCTTACTCTTCAGCAAATAAGAGGTCATGAAGGAGTGAGAGTAAGAGACACTTATGCTAGATTATCGAAACAATACGAAGTTGTAATGGTGAAAAGGGATTACGATCGTAGTAAATGGACAAGGCAAGATCCCATAAACAAAGCCCTATCTGTTGCCAATTCTTGTTTGTATGGTGTTTGCCATGCAGCAATTGTGGCAGCAGGATACTCACCTGCATTAGGTTTTGTTCACACAGGAAAACAACTATCTTTTGTGTACGATATAGCAGATCTTTATAAAATGGAAACTTCTGTGGTTGCTGCCTTTAAGACAGTAGCCAGTGGTATTGGGGAGATTGAGAGACGAACAAGGATGGTGTGCAGGGATGAATTCTATTCTATTGGGCTGTTGAAAAGGATTGTCCGTGATATTCATAGTTTATTTGACATTGATTGCGCTCATAACTCCATTTATGATGACTATGCCGGAGATCAGGCACAGCCCGGAGGTTTGTGGGAACCCGGTGGCAAGGTAGTTGAGGGCGGACTCCTTTATGGCATTGATGATGATAAACAAGGTGATTCATGATGATAGTTATTATAATGGAAAATGTTCCTGCAGGTCTAAAGGGAGAATTGACACGATGGCTTATGGAGATTAAAAGCGGCGTATTTGTAGGTCAAGTCTCTGCCAGAGTAAGAGAGATGCTTTGGCGAAAAGTACGAAATAAATCTCAAGGCGGTCCCTGTATATTGCTGACGCAATCAAAGTGTGAGCAAGGTTTTGAAATAGAATTCTGGGGCAGCCCTTCAAGGGTCCCGACAAATTGGGAGGGACTTCAGCTAATAACAAAGCCAAAAAAGCCTTAAATAATCATGTGTATTCCCCACGCATGTGGGGGTGAACCGAAGCCCAAAAAAGGAGGATAACATGGCTAAAAGTATTCCCCACGCATGTGGGGGTGAACCGAGAACTTGGGCATAACAGAGCAGCGGATAATGGTATTCCCCACGCATGTGGGGGTGAACCGTGGGTGGAAGTGCTGTATCGATTTGTGGGGTAGTATTCCCCACGCATG
>JAQUJQ010000081.1 GCA_028680875.1 Eubacteriales bacterium | reverse complement strand
TTTGTTTGTAGTATCCTTTAATGTGGGTTTAGCAATGGTTTTAATGTTCTTCATATCTTTCATGGTTCGTCCTCCTGTCATTGTTCTTTACATACGTAAGATTACTCTAATTATTTTCTTTTGTCAAATGGAGGTTGGAGCGTTGGAGACGATTCTTTTTGCTTCCCTATAATTATGGTATAATTTCGAATACACCCTAAAATTTTATTGTTATTCTTCGAATATACTATTAGCGTACGATTGAAGGTATAGTAATGAGAACTACGGATTTTAATGCATTAAAAGCGAAAAGAGACCATGCATATATAGAGTTGTTTATAAAAGAGCATGAATCTTTTATATTACATATCGCAAACAAGACTACCGGTAGGTATATAACAAAAAGTGATGACCAGTGGTCTATTTCACTTTCTGCATTTCATGAAGCAATCAAAGCATATTCTTACACGAAGGGGGCTTTTTTACCGTTTACTGAGATTGTGATCAAAAGAAGGCTTTATGATTATATGAAAAAAGAATCAAAACACTTTTGTGAAGTTCCTATCGATTCCTATTCTATTGAAAACGATGAAGAAATTGAAAACCTTTCAGTGAAGCAGGAGGTAGCAGAAAGAATTGTTAACGAGCAAAATGAAGATGGGAAGTTAGAAATTCTGTCACTTTCTCAAACATTTAGGATATATGGATTTTCTTTCTTTGATCTTATATCGGTTTCTCCAAAAGCAATGAAAACTAAGAAATCATGTGCCAAAGCGATTTTATACCTATCTCAAAATCCTTTGTTATTAAATGAAATGAGAAGAACCACTATGCTGCCATTAAAAATTCTTGAGAAAAATTTAAATATACCCCGAAAAATTTTAGAAAGGCATAGAAAATATATAATAGCGGGGGCGGAGATAATTTCAGGAGATTATCCGATACTCTCCGAATATTTCAAGTTTGTCAGAGAGGAGATTTTAAAATGAGGGGTATTGTTGTCGATATACACGACGATGATGTGGCTATTCTCAAAGAAGACGGAGTTATTTTAAAGGTCAGAAACAATGACTATAGGATAGGGCAGGTGATAACAATGCGAAACAACAAAAAAGCCACCAGAAGATTCATGACAGGTATAGCAAGTTTGGTGGCAACGATAGCTATATTTACGATTGGTGCATATGCATACTTTACACCGACAGATTATGTTACTTTGGATGTAAATCCTTCTATTGAGTATGCGGTAAATATGTTTGACAGAGTTATTGAAGTAAAAGCTGTTAATGATGACGCCAAGGAAATCATAGAAGAGATTGATCTGGAAAAAATGACGATCCAGGAAGCTGTAGAAACAACCATCAGCCAACTGATTGCATTAGGGTATCTTTCAGATGACGAGGATGGCGGGATAATCATAACAACGTATAATTCCCGTTTTGATAAAGCCGGAAAACTGGCAAAAGAATTAAAACAAGAGATTCAATCATATATTGAAGAACAAGAAAATATCATAGCAGAGGTTGAAGTGGAAGCCGTTGGGAAAGCTAGAGTTGAAGAAGCCAAGGCCTTAGGAGTTACACCCGGGAAGCTGAATTTGGTAGAGAAGCTACAGGCCAGTGGGGAAGATCCCGATGCTTATGTACTTGAAGAATGGCTTGATAAGCCGGTAAAGGAAATTAATAAAGAAATCAAAGAAAACAGGCAAAGCGCCAAGGGAAAAATCAATAAAAATGACGACGAAGACAGGGATGAAGGCGTAGAAGATGAAGATATAGACGTTAATAAGCCTGAAAAAGTAAAAGCACCAAATATACCTGAAAAAAGCAAAAATATAGATCAAAAACAGAATCAAAATCAAAATAAAGAACAAAATCAGATTCAAGAACAAAACCGAAACCAATAGAGACAAGGGGAAAAAGCTAGACGCTCTGCCTGTTCTTAGGGAGAAGATAGGCAGAGCGTCTAGCTTTTTTGGCAATCCCGGAATGGGAAATCAAAGAAGATTATCTTTTAATCTGTTTCATTCTTTCAAGTCTAAGTACGCCTTGAGGAGCAAGAACAACTTGATCTCCTTTAACAGTTCCACAGCTGGCTACGCCACTGTATTCAAATTCCTTCTTTCCTGTACAATAGTCGCATGTACATTCAAGTTTTTCGGTATACTGCGGTTCGGTGTATGAAGTAATAGTGCCTTCATAATTTCTCAGGATAACCTTATCCGCTGTTTGAGATATTATATAATTCGGCATAGCTGGAGTCTTTCCGGCTCCGCCTGTAGCATCAATTACAAATGTAGGAACACAAAGTCCGGACGTATGCCCTCTTAAGGATTCTATAATTTGAATTCCGGAAGCTACTTTGGTTCTAAAATGTTCAATACCCTGTGAAAGATCACATTGATAAATATAGTAAGGCCTTACTCTGATCTTAACTAAATCTTGCACCAATTCTCTCATAATATGAGGACAGTCATTAATTCCTCTTAGAAGTACTGATTGATTTCCAAGTGGGACGCCTGCATCAGCAAGCTTTCTGCAAGCTTCTGTAGATTCGGGAGTAACCTCCTTTGGGTGGTTAAACTGTGTGTTGAGCCATATTGGATGATATTTCTTCAGCATATTTACTAAATCGTCTGTAATCCGCTGCGGCATAACCACAGGCGTTCGTGAACCTATTCGTACAATTTCAACATGTGGAATTTTGTATAATTCACTGATTACATATTCTAAAGTATCATCGCTTACTAATAATGCATCTCCGCCGGAAACAAGCACATCCCTGATTACAGGAGTCTTCCTTATGTGGTCAATACATTTATCGATTTTTTCCATACTTCTTGTACCGTCTGTTTCTCCGACGAGTCTCCTTCTTGTGCAGTGTCTGCAATACATTGAACACTGGTCAGTAATTAAGAACAATACTCTGTCCGGATACTTATGAGTAAGGCCCGGTGTAGGTGAGCTTGCATCTTCACCTAACGGATCCTCCATATCAGCTACACTCTGGTGCGTTTCGTCAATTACAGGAACTGCTTGCATTCTTACAGGGCACCTGGGATCATCGGGATCCATGAGCGATGCATAATAGGGTGTGATTCCCAATCTAAAATTTTTAACAACTTTCTGAATATCCTCTTCTTCCTGTGGAGTGAGGTTTATTACTTGTTTTAATTGATCAACAGTGGTAATCCTGTTTTTTACTTGCCATTTCCAGTCATTCCATTGGGTGTCAGTTACATCTTTCCAAAGAGGAATGTCCTTATAATTTCTTCTGTTTGACATTTTGTTCTCCTTTCCATTAGTAATATTTTTTAAAATCATATAGTTTTAACCACTTAACTAAAAGCAGATCCCTGTTATTAAGAATAACACAAAGGCTCCGGTTGCAGCCATTAATACATATGGAATCTGTGTCAGACAGTGCTCGAGGTTATTGATTTGGCTAGCTTGCGACGCTAATACTGTTGCATCGGCATAGAAACAGGCGTGACTTCCGAAAGATGCAGCCGTTACCAAAGAACCTAAAACGATAATCGGATTTGCACCGGATGCAAAAGCCAATGGCATTAGGATCGGAACTGTAATTGCCGGAACACCCCAGCTGCTGCCTGTTACAAAAGATAAGACAGCTACTAGCAGGAACGTAATTGCAGGTAGCAAGTCGGCGTTGCAGTAAGGCAATACAAGATTGACCACATATTGCGGCATTTCGATTAAATACATAGATTCTCTAATCATATAACAACCCACAAGAATAATAATTACAGGAAGCATATTGGAAATACCCCTTGGTAAAGCTTCGCAAAAATCTTCGAAGGTCATGACCTTAGTTGGAATATACATGATAAACATAACGGCGATTCCAATAAGCAAAGACGCAACCATATCTTCGGTTACGAGCATTCCCACGATAACAACTGCTAAAGGAACAATAAAGTTTCTAACCTTTGGTTCAACACTATGAACGTCATCATCAGTTTCAATAAGATTCAGTTTGTCAGATTCCTCTGACCACAATCTTCCGTTTTCCTCAACTCTGTTAAAAGCTTTCTTCATAGCGCCTATCTTAGGAATTACACCGATAGAAACAAGAGGAACCATAATAACTGCAATCCAGGAATAGAACATAAACGGAATTGAGCTGATGTAAGCTGCCATTCCACTTCCATATTCTGTTATACCGGCACTTGAAAATTCGATATCCGCTAAACCGGCATAAAATATGGCCCATGTAGATAAAGGAATTAACACGCAAACCGGAGCTCCGGTAGAATCTAACACATAGGCAAGCATTTCTCTCGGGGTCTTATACTTATCCAAGAGTTTTTTCATCGCCGCCGAAACGGTTAAAATATTTAAAAAGTCATCCATGAAAACTATAATTCCAAGGCCCCAGGTCGCAACCAAAGCTTTTTTCTGATTATTTGCCCAACGTTGAAGGAGATTGGCAAATCCTATGGTTGCTCTTGATTTTTCTAAAAGCACTACAAAGAAACCGAAAAGAGCAAAGGCTACGAATATCCAAATCTCATCAGCTATTACATATTGTATTATTTCTACGAAGGGCCAGAAGAAATCCAATTTGTAATACATAAGATAACTGACTAAAGAACCGAGAAATAGTGCTTCAAATGTTCGCTTTGTTGTTAATGCAAAAACAAGAATTACTATCGGCGGCAATAACGACCACACACCTAAACCTATTGTTTCTGTCATAAAAATCCCTACTTTCTTTAATAAAAATAGTATCATTAATCGTTTGGTATAATAATGCTAACCAACGCATTAAGGCTACAAGCTTTTCACCTCCTAAATCTGGATTCGATTCCCAATTTCCGAGAATATTCTATATACTTCAACTATTACATAAATTATAGGTTCAATTCTCCATCTATACAATTGTGCAAAACTATAATAATCTTCTGACATTTTTGTATTTTTTACAATCGCAATTCTGAATGTTGTCGGTCATTATATTCTTACTTTTTAAGGAAATAAAGAACGCCCAATGTGTTTTCACATTGGGCCGGTTATAGTATTGAGTATATCTTAATTTTTTGTTGAAGCAGATTTCATACGTTCTGATCTAGTAGGAAGTTGAACTATTATTATAGCTGTAAACATAAGAATACATCCGACTGTTTCTCGTATAGATAGAATTTCGTGAAGAACAAGGAAACCGAATATTGCACCAAATACAGCTTCTGTGCTTAAAATTATCGATGCTGTTGTGGGATTTGCATGTTTCTGTCCTAATCCCTGGAAGGTTGCAGCCCCGGCGGAAGACATAATACCTACATACAAAATAGAAGGGATTGCATAAATCAAATTAGTTAATTGAACATCACTGCAGAACCAGGAATCCACAAATATAGCTGTTATAAAGCTTAGTGTACCGGCAACAAAAAATTGAATTGAAACCAGCTTCATAACGTGCACTTTCGGAGCATAGTAATCCATGCATAAAATATGAAGTGCCCAAAATACAGCGCCAATCAGAACAACAAAATCACCTAATTCAATTGTAAGTGATTCTGTAATACAAAGAAAATATAGTCCTATTGTAGCAAGTACAACCCCCAGCCATGTATTGTAAGTAGTCTTATGTTTTAGTAATATTCCAATCAACGGTACTATTATAATATATAAGGTAGTGATAAATCCTGTTTTTGAAGCTGTGGTAAAGACAAGTCCTACCTGCTGAAAATTTCCGGCAAAATACATTACAATTCCACAAACGAGCCCGCCCTGAAGCAAAAGATTCTTTTGTTTTTGATTGTCAGATGGTACGGTAATATCGCCGGAAAACAGTTCCCGGGTTTTTTCAAACTTATTTGTAATGTAAATAAATACTAATAAGCTTAGAGAACCTAAATACATTCGAATTCCACTATATAAAAATGGTCCGAGATAATCCATTACCGAGCGTTGTGCAACAAAAGCAAATCCCCATATCAATGCGGTTAAAAGCAGAAAGATATTTGACTGAATTTTTTTGTTCATAGAAACTTGTCTCCCAAAATTAAGTATAGTGCCAAAAGTATTTATGCATCACATTATACCATTAGATTTAACCGGTAACAATAAAAAAGTAACGGCGGTATAACGAAAAGGGGCAGTCCTTTTGGGCGAAATCTACGCCTCGCACCAAAAGAAACTGCCCCTTTTCGTTTATTTTTCCGTGGTCTCTGAGTCAAACTAGCTTAAATATAATTATAGTTTACAGAAATCTGATATTGCGTTTATAGTCCGATCAATATCATCCATAGTATTGTATGGAGCAAGCCCTACTCTTACAAGACCGCCTTGACTGCCGAGTTTTAGGACATGGTTTGTTATTTCTATTGCATAAAAGTCCCCATCCCAAACGAAAATACCTCTCTTTGCTAAAAATTTGGCTACATCATTAGAATTTTTACCGGCTATCGTAAAAGATACGGTAGATGTTCGTTCATAACCCTCCGGAGGCCCGTAAATTGTGATTCCTTCAATGTTTGACAATTCTTTTCTTAGTTTTTTAGCCAAAGGTTCTTCATATGCATCAATTGCTAACATACCTGCTACAATTTGCTTTCTTTTTCCCGATAAGCCTGTTAACTGTTCTTTGAAATATTTTTCATGCTTCGATCCCAGGTCGGCTATAAAATCAATTGCCCCTGCACAACCATAAATAGATTCAAAGTTTGGTGTGCCTGTCTCAAATTTTTCAGGAACCATTGTGTTATCATCTGCGAGTACCCGGATCGTTCTTACTTTTTCAAGCACTTCTGCTTTTGCATAGAGGACTCCGACATGTGGCCCAAAAAATTTATATGCGGAGCAAATAAGAAAATCCGTCCCTATATCTTTTACGTCGATTACCTTATGGGGAGCATAGTGTACTGCATCAATTACGGTTAATGCACCTACCGCATGGGCCATTTCAATCATAGTTTTTACATCGGTAACTGTTCCGGTTGCATTGGATGCCCA
>JAQUJQ010000080.1 GCA_028680875.1 Eubacteriales bacterium | reverse complement strand
ATGCAGAAAGCAGTGAAGGGCTTTATCTTCGTACTACAGATGAAATGCTTGAGGAATTTTCATATTTAGGAGAAAAAGCTGCTTATCAAGTGGTGATTGAAAATCCACAGATAATTGCAGATTCAATTCAGCAAGTCATGCCTGTTCCGGAGGGGCGGTTTCCTCCGGAAATCCCTCATAGTGATGAACGTTTGAGGGAAACTTGCATAAGAACAGCAAAAAAAATTTACGGGGATCCTTTGCCGGAAATAGTTGAAAATCGCTTAGAAAGAGAATTGAATTCCATTATTAACAATGGATATGCAGTGATGTATGTTTCCGCACAATTACTGGTTCTCCAGTCTTTAAAAGATGGATACCTCGTAGGATCTCGAGGCTCTGTGGGATCTTCTTTTGCTGCAACCATGGCCGGTATAACTGAAGTCAATCCATTACCGCCCCATTATATCTGTAGCAATTCTGATTGTAAGCATTCAGAATTTCCGAAAGACACCGACTTTGACTGCGGAGTAGATTTGCCTGAAAAGAATTGTCCGATTTGCGGACAAGCCTATAGAAAAGAAGGGTTTAACATTCCCTTTGAAGTTTTCCTTGGCTTCGATGGAGATAAGGAACCGGATATTGATTTGAACTTTGCCGGTGAATACCAGCCTGTAGCTCACAAATACTTAGAGGAGATTTTTGGGAAGGAAAACGTTTTTCGTGCAGGAACCATCGGGACTATTGCAGGTAAAACCGCATACGGTTTTGTACGAAAGTATTATGAAGAAAAAGAGGAAGAGGTAAATAAGTGGGAAATTGAACGTTTAACCAGATGTTGTTCAGGTGTGAGAAGAACCACCGGTCAGCATCCGGGAGGGATTATCATTTTACCCAGAGGTTATGAGATTTATGATTTCTGCCCTGTTCAACATCCTGCCAACGACATGAAAACAGAAATCACGACCACGCATTTTGACTACCATTCCATTGATGAGAACCTGCTCAAATTGGATGTTTTAGGACACGATGTCCCTTCTATGATACGCATGCTTCAGGATATAACAGGTGTAGATCCGTTGACCATTCCGCTTAAGGATCCAAAAGTGAACGGTATCTTTAACGGGATAAAGGATCTGGAAATTAAAATCTCAGATTACCAGCTTCAGCACGGTACATACGGTATACCCGAGTTCGGTACTAAATTCGTACGTCAGATGCTGGACGATGTCAAACCGGAGCATTTTTCTGATTTGATACGTATTTCCGGTTTCTCTCACGGAACGGATGTGTGGATCAACAATGCCCAGGATCTGATTCGCAATGGTACAGCCACTATCAAGGATGCCATCTCGACAAGGGATGACATTATGAACTATTTGATCAGTAAGGGAATGAATTCGAAAATATCTTTCCGGATTATGGAAAATGTACGAAAGGGCAGGGGAGTTACCGATGAAGAAGCTAAAATTATGGCAGAAAATAATGTCCCCGAATGGTATATTGAATCCTGCCGCCGTATCCAATATATGTTTCCTAAAGCCCATGCGGTTGCTTATGTAATGATGTCCTACCGAATCGCCTATTATAAGGTTTATTATCCTTTAGCTTTCTATACGGTGTTTTTTACCATGAAGGTGGCGGATTTTAACGAGGAAGTGATTCTAGACGGCATCCATGCTGTACAGAAGCGTATGAGAGAAATCGAAGAAAAGGGCAGGCAGGCTACAAAAAAGGAAGAAGATGAACTGACTGTTCTTGAAGTTGCCTATGAGATGTATGCCAGAGGCTTTGAATTTCTGCCTGTAGATATGGCTCAATCTGATTCTGTTAAATTTAAAATAAAGGATGGAAAGGTGCTATTGCCTTTTCTTGCTCTGAATGGTGTAGGTGAAAATGCAGCGAAAAATATTATTTCAGAAAGAGAAAAAGGTGCTTTCATTTCAGTCGACGAAATAAGGACCAGAGCAAAACTTACCAGGACAGCGATTGATGCTTTGCGAAGAGTGGGAGCATTGGCAAGATTACCTGAAACAAATCAAATGACATTGTTTTAGTATTAAGTTGAGGTTTTATATGAGTAAGCACGTAGAGGACAAGGTTTTTTTCAATAGAGAAATCATGGGTCACTATCAGTACTTGTTATGTTATATCACTGTAATTTCCAATGATCAGCTACTTGCAGCAGATATTGTTCAAGATACTATGGAAACAGTTTGGAAAAAATTAGACAAGATACGTTCTTACAGCAGTTTAAAAATGTCCCTGGTCACCATCGCAAAAAATAAATTGATAAATCATTATAGAAAAAACCGACTGGAAAAGCAGACATTACCTCTGATGGAAGAAGTACTGCTAACTCAACATGAAGAGGATCTCGTAACCGGTTTTCTCGAAAAGGAAGAACGGAGAAAAATTCTTATGACTATAGGTCAGCTTCGATCTGATCATGCCCGTATTCTTTTGATGCATTATTATTACAATATTTCTTTTCGTGAAGTGGCGAAACTGTTGAATGTAAATTATAATACGGTTATCAGTTGGCATAGAAGAGCTTTAAAACATCTGGGCCATCTCTTGGAGAAACAAGAAAAAAGTATTCAAAATCTGTAAATTATAATAATGTCTATTGTCTCTGTATTACCCTTAAACCTAAGTGCATATATTGCAAGGAAGGGGGTTGTATAGAATGGAAATTATTGTAAATGGATATATGTATCCTAATGTAGATCCGGGGGTATTGGCAGCCACGCTACCAAACCTCACCTTTCTTTCTATGTTTACTTACGGTATTACAGCAGAGGGGGATTTGGTTCCTCTGGAAGATGAAGCACTAATACAAGCATCAAAAGCGAATGGGGTTCTTCCTCTTATGGTTTTAACCTCTTTGACAGAAGAAGGCGGTTTTGATAATGAAATTGCTCATATCGTTTTTAATAATCCAACTGCAGTCAATCGTCTGATTGAAAATATATTAGCGACAATAAAGGCAAAAGGTTTGGCAGGAATAGATTTTGATTTTGAATTTGTCTTACCGGAGGATCGAGTTGCGTATGCGGATTTTGTTAATAAAACCAGGGAAAGGCTTAATCCGGAAGGCTTTGTTGTTGCGGTGGCTTTGGCTCCCAAAACCTACGCAGAGCAACCAGGGCTTCTCTATGAGGCCCACGATTATGATTTAATGGGAAAGGCGGCAAATCTGACATTACTGATGACTTATGAATGGGGCTATATGTTCGGACCGCCTATGGCTGTTGCACCTATTAATCAGGTGAGAAGGGTTCTGGATTTTGGTGTAACACAGATACCATCTTCTAAAATTCTTATGGGAATCCCAAATTATGGTTATGACTGGACTTTGCCTTATGTGGAAGGTGTTTCTAAAGCAGAAAAAATTTCCAATACAGAGGCAATTCTTCGGGCGGGCAGGGTAGGCGCTGTTGTTCGATACGATGAGTTGGCACAGACACCCTATTATAACTACTTTGATGATCAGGGGAGAGAGCATCAGGTCTGGTTTGAAAATGCGGCAAGTATAAGGGCAAAACTTCAATTGGTCGCTGAATATGGGCTGGCCGGAGTCAGTTATTGGAATCTGATGGATTTTTTCCCTGAAAATTGGGAAGTTCTCAATTTTCTCTATACAGTAGCCAAATTAGGAAGTCCATCGGAGATCCTTTGATCTGTTATGTGTTATCGGTACTGTCATCGTTAGGTTCCAATTTAATGGCACCTACGGTGATGGTTCCGATAGCCACGATCTTACCTAAAGTTTTTGCACCGTTAACAATTTTAACCTTATCTTTTTCACGGACACCCTCAATGATTTCACCAGAGTTATCAATAACGATTTTGGTATTGGTAATAAAGTTATTTACTACTTTTCCCCCGGCATTAATCAGGTCTTTTTTCCCCTGTCTGATGTGCTTGGGTTTATGTTTTATTTTCCCCACTACAAGATCAGTTGCCCCGCTGGCTGCCTCTCCGGCAATTTGGCCGGTCAGAATGGTGGAATCCACAATGCTTCCTCCCAATTCGTCTAAAAATTTATTATGTGACACGTGACCAATGACAGAAACCGCACCGCCGAGAACCCCTCCTACTATGGCACCACCGATGATTCCCGCTTTTTTTATAGTATCCATTTTAATCTCTCCCTCTTTAATGGTTTCTTTAATAATTATAACCATCTTGTGAAAAGAATACAATGATAAAGAAAAACGCTCTTTACAAAAGCATAGCTAATATTGTATAATCAATAGCGTGCCGTAGGGCATGAGGTATGCGCCCGTAGCTCAGCTGGATAGAGTGCCTGACTACGAATCAGTAGGTCGGAGGTTCGAATCCTCTCGGGCGTGCCAAGATGGGACAATGGGACAGGTTCCCTGTCCCATCTTTTCAATAGTATACCGTAAAAATATGCGCCAGTAGCTCAGCTGGATAGAGTGGCTGACTTCGAATCAGTAGGTCGGGGGTTCGAATCCCTCCTGGCGTGCCAATATAAAAAAGTACCCTCAAAGGGGTGCTTTTTTATATTGGTTATTCAACTAAAGGGATTCGAACCCGAAAGGGCAGCGAGAGTAAAGAAAAGCATCGTGGATGCTTTTTAACGAGCTGATCCGCAGCCCTTTCAAGAGTGAAACTTATGAGAACCAGCAGTCGTTGCTTAACCTTTATGCCAAGCTTGCCGAAGCTGAATCCGAGATTGCAGGTGATAACGAGGGCAAGGACTTTTTTGAATTAGCGAAAAAGCTAAGGAGAAATGTCCATGGGAAAATTTAAAATAAGGATTTATAAATCGCCTGAAAATGATTTAGAAGATACCGTTGAATATATTAATACTTTATCTCCTGATGCGGCAATTAAACAATATGATAATTTAATCAATAAAATTGGAACTCTTGTTGAAATGCCTGAGAGATGCCCATTTTTAAAGGATGCAAGTTTAAGATTGAAGGGCTATAGAGTTTTAATTGTAAATAATTATCTTGTGGTTTTTGTAATAAAAGACGATACAGTTCAAGTGCGAAGAATATTGTACAATAAACGCAATTACGGGTGGCTGTTGTAAGATAAAACCAAATGTGCTCGGGATGGATGTGTTTTGCAATAGTAAACTTATTAAAAAGGGCGAGCTATTTACCATAATAGATAAGATTACCACATAGCGGTAAAATTAGTTTGACAATAGGGTATAATTTCGTTAATAATTTAAATTGAGGGTTAAATATGAAAAGCTTCGAAGGTCAATCCGGATCTGGGAACGCCGGATGTGACCAAATCAGTATAGACTTTTTAGATAATCGGTATTAGCACGGTGAAAGAACTGAATGCCCCAATTAGCTGAAAGGAGCACAGAAATGCATGCTAGAATTGGACGTATCTTGACAACTGTAGTCGGCTTAGTTCTGCTAATCTCGGCTTGCTCAGGCGGGACGACAACTAACACGAATAGCGAGGACAGCACCTTTCGATTCCAAGGGATTCTATTACATGAGAACAGCATCCTGGTGACCGATGACGCCGGCGGTATCATCGATTATAAGGGTGAGCAGATCAAAGGGAGTGAACCCGGCCCGCTGCCCGGACAATACAAATGAAGCTTACATCTTTATTGCGTATTTGGCTTACACGGTCTTTTCGCCCATTCATCTTTACAAATAAGTATTTAAACTTGTTAGACTATGAAAATACTCAACAATTGGGGCTGTATGTCCATATCCCATTTTGTAAAAGTATCTGTTCTTTTTGTCCATACTGCAAAGTAGTATATGATGAAAGCCTGGCCCGAAAATACAAAACTGCATTGGTAAAAGAAATTAACCTGGTGGGTTCTACTCAAAAAGATAAGAAAGAAGCAACAAGTCTGTATTTTGGAGGTGGAACACCGGCTTTGATGGCCGATGATCTTGATCAAATCATACAGACACTGAAAAAATACTTCTACATAAATGGTGAAATCGGTGTGGAATTACATCCGAATGATATCAGTGAATCTCTTCTTGCAAAGTTAAAAAGCGCAGGTGTCACTATGATCAGTGTGGGAATACAGTCATTTGATGAAGGATGCCTTTCTGCTTTGGGAAGAAGCCGTGCTGACTATGATGAGGTTTTTCACTCTATAAAAAACGCCTGCTTTCAGACGGTAGATATGGATTTGATTTTTGGAATTCCCCGACAGACAGAAAAAACCTTATTAAAAGATATTGAAACAGCCTTTGCAGGCGGCGCTACACAGATCTCAACCTATCCGTTCATTGATTTTACTTTTGCTAATAATAATGATCAACCATTACCTGCACGGAAAAAGAAAAAAATGCTGAAA
Organism: Eubacteriales bacterium; assembly: GCA_028680875.1. GTDB lineage: Bacteria > Bacillota > Clostridia > Peptostreptococcales > Anaerovoracaceae > JAQUJQ01. The sequence goes on along the minus strand of JAQUJQ010000080.1, from coordinate 653 downwards.
GCCATTGCATCATATTGTGAAGAAACCGAACGTGTGAGAACTTCAGTCTGGACCTTTGCTGAACCTAAAACGAAAAAATATTCATCAATTACCCGAGATAATTTTTTAGGATTTGGAGTATCTGCTACGACACTACTCAAAGATCAGTTTAAAATAAATACATTTTCTATAGAAGGGTATATTCATCGTATTGAAAGCCAACATTTACCCACATCACTGACCCTTGATTTTTCGCTTCGGCAACGGGCAGTGTACTATTTATTCTGGAGTGCCTATTCCATGGAAATCAGTCCGGAAAAATTTCGGGATTTATTTGGGATATCATTGAATCGACTGTTCGGGGTTGAATTTTATATTTGCAGGATAATGGGACTGGTAAAAAAAGAGGAGGGGAATTATCACCTTACAGAACGTGGAGCATACTATTATCATTATATTGAGCAGGTCTATACCACAGCTTATATTGATAAAATGTGGAACATCTCAAGAAATATTCCATTTCCGGATCAAATCATTTTGAAATAGCATCTTTTGTGGTATCATCTTCTTATAAGAGGAATCTTTCAAATCGGAGGAGCAATTGGAGAAATTGGAGATCGAAAAAATTAAAATGATATTCGAAAATCGTGTGCCAACCTCACTGAGCGATTATC
>JAQUJQ010000079.1 GCA_028680875.1 Eubacteriales bacterium | reverse complement strand
GGCCCAAATAATAAACGACACCATGTAGAAATGGAGTGCTTTGCTCATAAGGATTGGTAGTATGAATAATTTAATGAGAAAAAAGAATTACATAGGTACCAAAAGAGGTTTTACTTTAATAGAAATCATGGTAAGTGTTATCTTTGTGGTCATTATCATAGGAGCAACAACCTATGCCTGGTATGCAAGCAACCGTTCTTTTAAAAGCACTGAAGCAATTTCTACTGCCTATGGTCAAGCCCGTTCTTTGGAAACCATGCTGCAAAATGCTGCGTCCACCACCCGTTCATTGAAATTTACCCAAAATCCTATCACAGAAGAAAAATACTCACACTTTTACTTTGACGATTCCGGTGAAAACCGTGTTTACATTGTTAAGTTTTATGGAAATACTTCTGTTGAAACTCCTGTAAGGATGGATCTTGATGCCATCGATCAAGTCACAATTACTATTGTTAATAAAGGCAGAAGATGTCTGTTGAAATATAAGATTGAAAGTACTGATGAAAAGGACCACTATTCAATTGATGGAGGAATCATACTTAATAACATTGATCAGGCCATATTTGAGGATGACAATCCTGAAATTACTGACCTCCCTCCTGTTTTGAATTTTTTGGCTCCCGATCAATAAAAAGAGAGGAGAGAAGATACCTTTGAAGGCTTGTTTTAATAAAAAAGGTGCGGCTTTAGCCTATGTTATAATCATTGGCGGAGCTCTTCTGATTTTATCCATTATGGGTGTTGCGGCAGCCAATGCCAGTATACGTATAGCAGATAACGGTATTAAGTCCAGAGAAGCCTACCTTAATTCCAAGTCCGGCATAGAATATGCCAAAATTCTTACTACAGACATCAAGTCAGAAATAAACAACCAATTGACTGCCTCTCCGGAAAGCATTATTGACCTCCCTACTTTGAGCGGTCCCTATTATGCATACTATGACTCGGCAGACGGTTTCCATGAAGGTCTTACGGCAGAAAACTCTGAATATCAAAATTCAACTATACAGATCTCCTACGAAATTGAACATCAGGTTACTGAAATACCTCCTGTAAATCCTGAGGATCCGATAAACTATGATTACAATATGTTGATTAGATTTATCTCTGTAGGAAGAAGTTCCGAACCCAGAAGCTTCTTCGGCTTTCAGGATAAGGGAGTCACATTGAAATACGAAATAGAACCATTAAAGGGTGCTGTAGTAATAGGCTCCGGAGAAGGCGGTGAACCCGGTGAAGCAGAAGTATTGGTAACAGAAGATTCAGCTTTTGATGCCAATATATCGGCTGATATGAGCTGCTACTTAAGAATGGACGATTCCGCCGCCAAGCTTTATGGCTTTAATAATCAATCAACCTTTGCAAAAATGCATTCCATTGTCTTTACAAAGCCTATCCTAAAAAGTGACGTCGGATTAGCAATTAAAGCAAATAAGATTTACTTTTTAGGTTCTCCGTCTATTAATATTAACAGAGAAGATAGTAGCGATACCATGCCCTACAGTTTATACGCAAATTATATTTATTTTGGGCATGATATTTCCATTACAAATATCAACGATACTACAAGGTTTGAACTGAAACCTCTACTGGCCGGTGGCACCTGTACCGTTTTCTTTGATGACATTACACTAACGGTTTCATATTATGACAGTGTAAACCAGTTGCACACAGAGACAAAAGAACTTGATGGATATTATCAATTCGGAGGTACATCAAATTTCTTATATGATGTTCTAAAGAACTATGAAGGGGTGATATTTCAATGGCCGGATTACGAATCAATGAAGTTGACTGCACCTGCTGCCGTTGCTGAAGTAAATAATAAATTTGATCCTTACCTCATCAGGCCTAATTTTCTGGGCCTTTCCAAAATTGGATCCGGACGCTTTGAAGGCTGGTCAGATGATAATGGTCACATATATACAAATAACGGAAATACTTTTAATGACTTGCTTTCCTTCCTCTATCCGACAAATTCTGAGAGCAACGTCTCAAATATGGTTATCCTCTATGCCAACAGCTTTAATAATATTTTGGACGATAACCCTTTGATCCTGAAAGCTAAACAAATTCGTCTTGCTGCCAGCATGGCCGATAACCCTGCCGGATTTTCCATACCTGCTAATAAGTATATTACTTTTGAAACCGATCTATTTTCCTATTACGGAGGAAATATTTCAGACCAGGGTACAAATAATAGCCTTATTCTGAAATCAAAAAGCGGTGGCGCTACTGTTCCCGTTTATATTGCACAAGCTACACAAATCGGCAGTTACAGCTTTCCTGCAGGCTATTTTCTATTAGCAGACGGAATTAATCTTCTTGATTCGGATTCAAATGCGGTTGCTACCGTATCACAGACGGAAATTCCGGCTTCAGGAGATACTATTGAACTCACCTCTAAGAGTATTCTGTTTGAAGGTTCTCTTCTGGAATTCAATAAAAAAGCTAACATTATCGCAAATGAACCAACAACAGTAACCATCAATGCAGACAGAATCAACTTTTATCATGAAGGGGCAGGAGGAGGCAATAGAGGAGATTTGGTATTAAAGCCAAGTGAAGAAAACCCCATCCTTCTATATATTACAAAAGATTTGGTGGTATCAAAAAGTAAAAAAGGCGAAATCAGCACATTCTATGTAATTAAAGCCGGCTTTTACCTTATTACTCAGGAAGTCAGCCTAGAGACCCTGGAGGCTGACCCCAATCAAACAAATCCTGTGACTGGAGTATCCGGAATTTATGAAGGTCTTGCTATGTCTGAGCCCACTTCGTACAGCACTCCAATACCCCCCGTTTTCTCTGCCCCGGGAGTTCCGGTGCATACCGGGAATTCGAGTTTTACACCGATTTCCGGAGCAGAGATGGGGGGAATTTATAAATGACAAGGGATATGTATACTATCTTGGTCCTACTATCAACCGGATGGCTGTCCTTTCTTCCCCGTCGATGAGGATATCGGTAAAGGCGGGTACACAGATCAAATCAATCCCGCTTGGGGCCACGAAACCTCTGGCAATGGCCACTGCTTTGATTGCTTGGTTAAGAGCTCCTGCGCCGATGGCTTGCATTTCTGCATCCCCTCTTTCTCTTAATACTCCTGCCAAAGCGCCTGCGACGGAGTTGGGATTTGACTTTGCTGATACTTTTAAAACTTCCATTCTTAGAACCTCCCTAAATTCCTTTTACAACGATTTTGAAATAGGTTTTATTTATTTTACTCCTATATCTTTGTCGAAATCCTCACTATTCACACGAATCATCCCAATTTATTCTTCGACATAAAAAAATAATTATGTATTTTCTAATCGAAGTCTTGCTTTTTATGTCGAAATTGATTATAATTTATTTGTGGTTATCCCCCTGATAACCTCATTAATCTCTAATCCCAATACCCCTTTTGAACAAAACAAACTGCTCCCCTGCGGTTTGTTTTGTTTCATCTTCCTATGGTACAATGGAAAAAAAGAAGAGGAATGGATCTCCCATGGATATTAGGACAAGCACACATAAATGGCAGCCTTACCGCTCAAGAACATATGACAAATACTTCGGAGAGTTGAATGTTGCCTTTTTGGACATTGAAACCACAGGTCTATACCCTCGATCCTCTAAGATAATCCTTGGGGGTGTGTTAACTCACAGAAAGAATCATCTAGAGATGATTCAGTATTTTGCAGAAAACAAAGATGAAGAAAAAAGCCTGCTTTCTGCTTATTGTGATCGCCTGACTGATTCAGATGTTTTGATCAGTTACAATGGGAAAAATTTTGACCTCCCTTTTCTTGAACACCGTGTAAAATACTATAATCTCTTTATGGATTTAAATAGGATACAATGTTTTGATCTGTATAGGGCTTTGCACCTCTATTCCTCATTCCGTGAATTTCTGCCCAACTTAAAGCAAAAAACCATAGAGAACTTTCTTGGTATTGGAGAAGAACGAACAGATAAAATAACGGGCCGTGAAAGCGTTAATCTCTACGAAGAATACATTCGCACTAGGTCCGATAGCATCAAGGATCAAATTTTAGGCCATAATCATGATGACCTGCTTCAATTGGCATCCATTCTACCGGTATTGGATAAACTTGATCTTCATAAAATTCTCTTTTATGAAGGCTTTACGGTGAGCCAAGGTAATAAGCGAGCATACATTCAATCTATTTCTATTGGTAAACACTCCTTAAAAGTGACTGCTATTACCAAATATATCTCCGGAGATTATTATTCCTTTGAAACCGGTTATCAGGTTATTCATTTGGCGGACTCCCGGGCCCTTACATTGGAGATTCCCATTGAAAGTCTTGGCGAAGCCTTATTTTTAGACCTGGAAACTCTTGTTACTGACTTCTCTTCATTAGAAAAATACCCTTACTTCCATAGCGGTTATTTAATTATCTGTGAAAAGGGAAGAATCCATTATAGGGAAATCAATTTTATGGTAAAAATATTTCTAAAACAAATTTTAGAGCTTATCTGATATAATATGTTGTAACTCGACAAAAGGAAGGAATAAAAATGCGTACCCGTGAACGATTGGAAAGGGTTTTCAGTGACGCTTTCCCTGTACCCTTTGACGGTACTTCGAAATTTGTATTCTTTGGAGATGTCCATAGAGGTGACGACAGTTTGTCCGACGAATTTGGCAGGAACCGGCATATCTACTACCATGCCCTGAATCATTATTATGAATCAGGCTTTACTTATGTTGAAGTGGGAGATGGGGATGAACTCTTAGAACAACCTCGATATAAACATATTTATACTGCTCATGTAACCACCTTTGAAATGCTCAAGCTTTTTTATAATGACGGTCGCATGATTATGATATACGGTAATCATAATCGTCAGCTTCGCAATCTAGAATATGTTAAGAAGAATCTCTATCGAAGTCATGATGAATTTTCTGAAATCTATGAAGACCTCTTTCCCGGTATTGATGTTCACGAAGCCATTATTTTAAAACATAGAAAGACAGGGCAAGAGATTTTTGTAGTACACGGGCATCAAGGCGATGTTATTAATGATCAGCTCTGGCCCATAGCCTTCCTTACTATACGATACTTTTGGCGTTTCATGCATATCTTGGGAGTAAAATATGCAGCCAGTCCCGCAAAAAATATTAACCGTCGCCACAAAGTAGAAAGGAATTTTAACCGATGGAATTGCCAACATGATATTATGTTGATTTGTGGGCATACACATCGGCCTAAATTTCCCCGTCCGGGGGAACCCTCTTATTTTAACACGGGTTGCTGTATCCATCCCAGGGGCATTACGTGCCTGGAGATTTCCAAGGACGAGGTCTCTCTTATTTCATGGCGTACACACACTCGGAAAGACGGGACACTTTTTATAAAACGTACAGTACTTCAAGGTCCGGAACCTATCATAAAGTTCCATAAAGCTCTTACCCAATGCGGATATTTTACTAAGAAAAAACGAAAATTTAATTTTCTTAATAATAAGGAGGTTACCGATGAATGAAATGAATGCCATTAAATCTATTACCCGCCATGTAAAAGAAGACAGCCATAAAATGGCAGATCTTTCCCTAGAAGTTCGCAACATTGCTTTACAGGCTATTGCCGACTCTTTGCAAGACAATCAGAAACACATCCTGGAAGCCAATAATTCGGATATGGAAAAAGCCAAAGCAGACGGGCTTCCGGATCCAATTATCAAACGTTTAAGTTTTAATCAGCATAAAATCTCCGATGTCATTGATGGCATCCAAAGCCTAATCAGATTAGAAGATCCACTTTTCCACACCTTGCTAAAAAGAGAACTGGATAAGGATTTGGTCCTTCATAAGGTCACTTGCCCCATCGGTGTTATTGGTGTAATATTTGAATCCAGACCCGACGCTCTTGTTCAAATTGCCACCCTCTGCTTAAAAAGCGGAAATTGTTCAATATTAAAAGGAGGCAGCGAGGCTTTCAATACTAACCGGATTTTGTTCGAGATTATTCATAAAGCCTGCACATCTTCCGGTATACCCGAAGGTTTCTTAACTCTCATCGAAAACCGTTCAGATATCGATGCTCTTCTAAAGTGTCACGAGGATATTGATTTATTGATACCGCGTGGCTCCAATGCTTTTGTTCAATATATTATGGAACATTCTAAAATACCTGTAATGGGCCATGCCGACGGGGTCTGCCACATTTACGTTGATAAAGACTGCGACATTGAAAAGGCTATACGCATAATAATTGACGCTAAGACTCAGTATGTTGCAGCATGCAATACTCTGGAGAGCCTATTGATACATAAGGCTGTTGCACCAAAATTGCTTCCCGCTCTGAAAAAAGCACTGGAAGATAAAAATGTTTTAATAAAAGGCAGTCCTAAAATAATTGATATCATTCAATGTCAAGAGGCAGAAACATCAGATTGGGAAACTGAATATCTGGATTTAACATTATCAATTAAAACTGTTGAAACCCTGGATGAAGCCATTGCCCACATAAATCATTACGGCTCTCACCACACAGATTGCATTATTACCGAAGACCGGAAAGCCGCAGAGAAATTCATGCTTTTAGTGGATAGTGCCGGAGTTTATCAAAATTGCTCCACACGGTTTGCTGACGGGTTTCGTTACGGTTTCGGCGCAGAGGTAGGGATAAGTACAGGTAAACTCCATGCCCGAGGACCTGTAGGCTTGGAAGGCTTAGTTACTTATAAGTACAGACTCTATGGAAGAGGTCAAATTGTAGAAGACTACGCCACCGGGAAAAAAAGTTTTCATTTTAAAGAAATTGAATAAAGAGTAAAATAAGTTCGGGACGGTCTTTTTCAGGCAAAAGCATGAAAAGGTCCGTCCCTTTCTGTTTCATAAGTAAGTTACATGCAGGCTTGGATGGCTTCCTCATATATTTTCAGACCTGCATCAAGCTGCTCGTCTGTGATGCAAAGAGGCGCCAGGAAACGGATTACATTTCCGT
>JAQUJQ010000078.1 GCA_028680875.1 Eubacteriales bacterium | reverse complement strand
AAAAAAAGATCTTGAAATAAGTTAACTGCATAACGGTCTGTCATACCGGCAATATAATCTTTTATAACCTCCTGTTTGCCAAAGGTAGAAATCATCTCTTGACTTTCTGTAGGAAGTGCGGCAGGGTTTTCTTCAAAATAATCATAAAGCGAAAAAATCATCATTCTGATTTTTTCAAGTTCTTCATTTCCTTTAACACGCTTGCTATGATATACATTTTCAAACATAAAAGTACGAAGTTTATCCATATAAAACCAATGATCTTCGCTTGTGCTGATTCGATCCTTTCCGTCACTGTTCATAACCAAATCACGTACCAAGGTATTGATTCGGGTTCTATGGTCCTTTCCTAAAAAGTTTACACAATCAACCGGCAAATCCTCTTCTTTAATCACCCTACTACGGATAGCATCATCTATATCATGGTTTATATAAGCAATCCGATCACTGAATCGTACAATTTGTCCTTCTAAAGTAAAAGGGATTTGATTCCCTGTATGGTTTAGAATACCATCTCTTACTTCCATAGTTAAATTCATTCCCAGCCGGTTTTGGTTTTTTTCCAAATAATCAACTACCCGTAAACTTTGTATATTGTGTTCAAACCCATTGCAGTGTCTCTGCCTAAGAAAAACTTCCCCGTTATGTCCAAAGGGTGTATGTCCTAAATCGTGCCCCATGGCAATGGCTTCTGTTAAATCTTCATTCATCGCCATGGCCCGGGCAATAGTTCTGGCAATTTGAGCAACCTCAAGAGTATGCGTAAGCCTGGTGCGAAAGTGATCGCCCTCCGGTGCTAAAAAAACCTGTGTTTTATGCATGAGTCTGCGAAAGGATTTAGAATGGATGATTCGATCCCGATCTCTTTGATAGTCTGTGCGAAATTCACACTTTTCTTCTGGTATTCTACGTCCTTGTGATGCAAAAGATTTAGCAGCCAGGGGCGATAGAACCTGATATTCTCTTTGTTCTACATCCTTGCGAAGAATCATCTTTTTCTCCTTTTTGTTCCAACATTATCATAGACTTAGCCATTTTTCAAGGGAAGCACCAACTTCTAAATCTACATCTTTTAAATACCCTACAATAGTTTTTTGTATCCCTTCATCAATGAAGAGCATATCTTCTACCATATTGTCAATAAGGCATTTCTTTTCCTGGGAAGACATAGACTGGAGGCGTAATGCCAGTTGATTGTTATTTACTTCGCCTTTCTCCCTTACTGCATCCAAAATACGGATTCCATCTATAGACGATTCGATATTTACATTTGAGGCATCCACTCCTAATCTATATCTTTGTCCATCCATACAGGCAAAAACCGTAGCAAGAAGTAAGGGCTCCGGAGAAAGAGCAATCCCTGGAATTAGATTACCGGGAGAAAACGCAGCTTTCTCCACCTCTTCATGGTAATTATTAACCCCTCGAAAGATAATCATTTTACCCACCCGAACCAACGGGACTAAGGACTCCGGCCAAATGCAGACCGGATCTAGTATTGAAAGTTCATTTTCCGTCTCTTGAATAGTAGGGATTATTTGTACACAAAGTTCATAGTAGATTTTTTTCCCTTCACGTAATGAGTCAGATAAGTCTCTGGAAGCCACATCAGGGTCAAAACCTGCCAGAAACTCTGCCTCCTGTCGGCTAATTTCTTTAGTCCCTAAAAGAGGTTTCCAATGGTAACGAACCCAGAAACACTCCTTCTTCACATTTTGCCATACATAGGTATGAACACTATGACCTTCCATTGTACGATAACTTTTTATGGTCCCCAAGTCACTATATAACCATGTAATCATATGCATAGATTCCGGATTTTCTGCTACAAACCTCCACAACCTCTCCGGATCTCGTATGTTTGTTTGGGGACAGGGACTTAAAGCAGAAATAAGGTTCGGATATTTTTGGGGATCTCGAATATAGAATATAGGAATATGGCTTCCTATCAGATCATAATCTCCTTCTCTTGTATGAAATTTTACAAAGAAACCTCTGACATCACGAATGGTATCGGCAGAACCCGCTCTACCCATCATTCTTGAGAAGCGTACAAAGATTGGAGTTTCTATATTTGAATCTTGTAAAAAACATGCCTTAGTATATTCTTTCATAGACATGTAGGGAATAAAAACACCATGAGCTCCCGCACCCTTGGCATGAGTCATTGGCTCAGGTATTCTCATTCGATTCAGTCGGGCAATGGTTTCTATAAGCTCAATAGTTAGCATAATCCATTCCTCCACATACTTTTCTATCAATATATGCAGGAGGTTTTGTAGATGGTGCAGATTTTTTATTACCCTGTATGTCCGAAGCCGCCGACTCCTCTTTCAGTTTCCTCCAGACTATCCACCCGATCCCATTCCACCAGTTCATAACGAGCTACAACCATCTGAGCAATACGATCTCCATCCATGATAATGTAAGGGTTTTCACCCCAATTAATCAAGGGCACTTTTATTTCGCCCCTGTAGTCGCTGTCGATCGTTCCAACTCCGTTGACCAGACCTATTCCATACTTTATTGCCAATCCACTGCGTCCTCTTATCTGTGCCTCAAATCCGCAGGGCAACTGAATTCCAAGGCCCGTAGGAACTAATAGCCGACCTCCGGGAGGAATGGTAACTGGATCTGTCAGGTAGGCTCTAAGATCCATTCCTGCTGATCCTATGGTTTCATATGCTGGCAAAATGCCACTTTTTGAAGTGATTTTTATTCTCATTATATAAATCTCTTAATACTGTTGTGTAAATTATATTCTTGATTGGTTATTAAAACTCCGGAATACTGTTTAATATCAGTAATACGTTGAGTAATTTGGTACAAATCTTCCATTGTGACATTGTCTATTTTTTCTATGATTTCTTTAGGTGTCAATACACGTGATAGAAGTAATGTATTTTTTCCAATTGAAAACATTCTGCTATTCACATTTTCCTGGCTGAACACATAACCGCTTTTAAGCTGCTCTTTTGCTGTTTGCAATTCCTCCCGGGTAATACCCTCTTTCGCCAACAATTTAAGTTCATTGGCGATAGCAACTAGGGTTTTATCTATCTTATTATGACCAATGCCTGCATAGATGCTAAAAATCCCATCAGCTACATAGGATTGGGAAACAGAATATACCGAATAGGCTAAGCCTTTCTCCTCTCTTATATTTTGGAAAAGCCTGGAGCTCATGCTTCCCCCAGTAATGTTATTTAAAATAACCATTGGAAAATAGGAATCGTCTTCCTGCATAACACCTTTAACCCCCAAACATAAATGGGATTGTTCCACATCCTTTACTTTCACTTTATAGTCCGGTGTATAAATGGGTATGGGTTTTTTCTTTTTATCTTTAGAAGAATTCAGTCCGGTTAGTTTACCATTAAAAATTGCAAAAATGTTATCCGTATCAAAATTACCGGCAACAGAAATCACAATACTGTCTGTAGTATATTCTTTCCCTATGTATTCCATAATCATCTTACGTGTAATAGCCTTCAGGGAATTTGGTGTTCCAATGATGGAACTCTCAAGAGGGGTCCCTTTAAACACGATTTCAGAGACTAAATCATGGGCATCATCCTCAGGAGAATCTTCAATCATTTTAATTTCTTCTAAAATAACATCCTTTTCCTTGACCAATTCTTCCGGGTTAAATGTTGAACCCATAAACATATCAATTAGTATTTCGCATGCCTGTTCTACATTAGTATCCAAAGTTTTAATATAATAACAGGTTAATTCTTTACCGGTAAAAGCATTGATATGTCCGCCGATTCGGTCTACATCCTCGGCTATCTTCTTCGCAGACCGTTTTTCAGTGCCTTTGAAAAGCATATGCTCAATGAGATGAGAAATCCCGGCATTGTTCTCATTTTCATCAGTAGAGCCTGCCTTAACCCAAATGCCCATGGAAACAGATTGAACTGCCGGTATTTTTTCCATCACAATACGTATGCCATTGCCTAACATTTTTTGGATAATCATCGATTATTTTTTCTCCTTTGTATACACAATCCCTTATTTGGGTTTTATTATATCCTCTACTTTAACGATTTCAATCCCCTGTTTTCTAATTTCATCGATTAAACCTGGTAAAGCTATGGCTGTTTCTGGTTTTGGATGCATGAGTACAATCGCTCCCTCTAAGGGTTTTTTTAGAACCCGTTCCATAATAACCGATGCGGTGGATTCTGCTCTCCAATCGATGGTATCTACTGACCAGAGGCTCAAAGTATATCCCATTTCTCTACATAAATCCACAGTATTTTTATTATAATCTCCTGATGGAGGGGCAAAAACGGTAGTTTCTACACCGAGAAATATGTTTATGATATCCTCTGTATCCGTTATTTCTTTTCTTGTTTCTTCTTGGGATAATTTTGAGCTTAGTTTATGTCCATACCCATGATTCTGGATTTCATGCCCTCCAACATACATTTTACGTAAAAGAGTAGGATGATTTTCTGCCCATTGACCAGTAACAAAAAAAGTGATCTCTATGTCTTTTTCCTTAAATATATCCAACATGGTAGGGATCACATCCTCCCCCCAATCCACATTGCAAGTAAAAGCCAGTTGATTACCTGTGACATCACCGTTACGAATAACCACATCCTCCTCACCTGGTAATACAGCGGTTTCCATTATAAACACAGTGCTGAAGAAAGTAAACATCTGAAAACCGATAAACAGGAGAGCAATCCCTAAGGCAATGCCAATTGTCACCTTTCTCAACATTGTAAAACACCTCCTCACCTAAACTATGTGGAAGGTGTTTCTCTTATGAGGTATAATTGACAAATCTTTCCTAAAGTAGCTCTTTCCTGGACAGATTAATTCGGTTTTGATTATCAATCTCTATAACCTTTACTTTAATCTCATCTCCAACACTAAGAACATCCTCAACTTTTTCAACCCGTTCCTTAGCAATTTTCGAAATATGGAGTAAGCCTTCTTTTCCCGGAAGTATTTCAACAAAAGCACCAAAAGCCATAAGCCTGGTGACACGGCCTTCATATACTTCGCCCACTTCAACGTCACGAATGAGAAGTTCCACCTCTTTTTGTGCTGCCAAAGCACTTTCCATGTCAGGTGAAGCGATGCTTACGATACCATCATCATCAATATCAATTTTAACACCTGTTTCACCGATGATACGGTTTATTGTTGCCCCACCTTTCCCAATAACCAGTCTTATCTTATCCGGATCAACACACATGGTTATAATCCTGGGTGCATAAGGTGACAATTCCGGTCTTGGTTTATCAAGTTCTTCCATCATCTTACCCATGATATACATTCTGCCTTCACGAGCTTGTTTCAAAGCTTCTTGAAGGATTTCACGAGAAAGACCGTGGATCTTAATATCCATTTGAACTGCGGTAATACCAATTGCAGTACCTGCAACCTTAAAGTCCATATCACCAAGAAAATCTTCCATTCCTTGAATATCACTTAAGATAGCCAATTTATCTTCAGATTTAATCAGACCCATGGCAATGCCGGCTACCGGAGCTTTAATGGGGACACCCGCATCCATTAATGCCAGGGTGCTTCCACAGACAGATGCCTGGCTGCTGCTTCCATTAGAGGAGAGAACTTCCGATACTACACGGATAGCATAAGGGAACTCCTCCGGTGGGGGTAATACCGGGGTTAAGGCCCGTTCAGCCAAAGCCCCATGGCCTATCTCACGTCTGCCCGGGCTCCTTAGCGGTCTGGCCTCACCTACGCTGTAAGGTGGAAAATTGTAATGGTGCATATATCTTTTTTCTGATTCTTCGCTGATTCCATCTATAGTTTGTGCTTCTCCCAAAGGCGCTAATGTAGCTACGGATAACACTTGGGTTTGTCCTCTTGTAAAGATGGCGGAGCCGTGCGTTCTGGGAAGAAAGTTTGTCTCACACCATATAGGTCTGATTTCCTCACTCTTTCTATTATCCGGACGAATCCCTTCATCTAAAATCATGCTTCGTACTTGTTCTTTTTTTATATCATAGAGAATACTATCAATATCCTTCTCCTTATCCGGGAAAATTTCCTGAAAATGTTCTCTGGTCTCTTTCTCCACAGCATCCATATTTTCCAGACGTTCCTGCTTGTCAAAAGTCTGGATTGCATTTCGCATCTTTGATGATGCAAATTCAAAAACAGCTTCTTTAATTTCATCAGGAATTTGATATAAATCCAATTCTTTTTTTGTCTTACCCACTTCCGATATAATTTGTTCTATAAATTCAATTAGTCTCTTAATCTCCTCATGAGCAAATAAAATGGCCTCCAGTATATCTTCTTCCGAAACTTCATTGGCCCCTGCTTCAACCATCATAATTGCATCCTTAGTTCCTGAAACCACCAGATGAATATCACTGATTTCTCTTTCTGCCAATGTGGGATTAACGATAAACCTGCCATCAACCCGGCCTACAAGGACAGCAGCGGTTGGTCCTTCAAAAGGTATATCAGAAATGGATAAAGCTATAGAGGATCCGATCATAGCCACGATATCAGGGGTACAATCCGGATCCACGCAAAGAACAGTTGCAATGATTTGTACATCGTTGTAATACCCTTTTGGAAATAAAGGCCGTAAAGGTCTGTCCATTAAACGCGCACTCAAAATCGCCTTTTCTGATGGTCTGCCTTCCCGTTTGATAAATCCACCCGGGATCTTTCCTGCAGCATACATTTTTTCTTCAAAATCACATGACAGAGGGAGAAAATCAATATCTGCACGAGGTTCCGCTGAAGCGGTTGCAGTCACATTAACCACCGTGTCTCCATAACGCATAGTAACAGCACCACCAGCCAATTGAGCAAGTTTTCCTACTTCTACCTGAAGAAGTCTGCCACCAACGGCAGTTCTATAGGTTTTGTAATCTGTAAATTTCATCTGTTATTTTACCTCCCAAAATTTTTCTGTAATTGGGTCAGCTTGACAAGTTAACCTACTCCTATGAGTAAGCTAAATTCTCAAGCCGGACCCGTACTTGAATGAGTGTTAATTTGTTGAATAAAGACGGGGAATCCCCGTCTTTATGTT
>JAQUJQ010000077.1 GCA_028680875.1 Eubacteriales bacterium | reverse complement strand
TTTCTGATAATTTTCGCATTGGCAGCAGGAATTTGGTCTGCCATGGACACCTACGGTGCAAATTATGATAGCGGAGAAACCATTTATTTTGAGAATAAACGGCTTTCTGAAAAGGGCTATATAATAAACAATACCCCCTATATCCCATTGACAGCAGTGGAACGATATGGAGATACATCTGATATTTTTATCGACAAAACGGCCAAAAAGATTTGTATTGATCTATCTAAACAAAACATCATTATGGCTGATGATGCAACTACCAATTTTGTAAAAACCTATGGCGGGACCGTATACATACCATTAAAAACCATTGAAGATCAACTTTATGTTCCTTTAAACACCATGGAACAATTTATTAAACTCAGTTATTCTCTCTCCTCCAATGGAATTAAATTATTCGCCTATTCCGGTTCGGAGAAAATTGCTAAGGTCAATAGGGACCATACGGAAGGGATTCCTTCTCTTTCTGTATTAGAAACACCGGCTGATCCTTTCGTCCTTTCGAAAGGTGAAATAGTTTTTATTAAAGGGGAAACCGATAATTACTTTAAAATTGAAACCCAAGAAGGATTTCTTGGATACGTGATGAAATCTCAAATAACTATATCTGATTTGGATCTGTCCAAAGTTGATTTCTATGCTCCGAAAAAGGACAAGTTTATAAGAGGTTCTGAAAAAATCAACTTGGTATGGCAATACGTAAATAAGGTGACCCCTCCGGCTCCTACCACAAAGACCCGAGGTATCGACATCCTTTCTCCTACCTGGTTTGATTTGATTGTAGATGGAGATGGGGCAGTTGAAAATAATGGAGATTTAGGTTACAGCCATACGGCTCATAAAAACGGATATGCTGTTTGGGCTACCATAACCAATAATATGGGGGTTAAAGGCTCCACAGCCTATACATCCGCTGTGTTTAGTAATAGTAGGCTGCTTAATAAAACTGTAGCACAGTATATTTTCTATGCCTGTCTCTATGATGTAGATGGAATCAACATTGATTACGAACAGGTTTTGGATAGTGACAGAGCCGGTTTGACCGCCTTTACCGCCCTATTGCGGACGTATACAGAAAGGCAGGGCCTTAATCTATCAATAGATACCCTTATTCCCAAACCCTGGACCGTTGAATACGACCGGCGTTCCTTAGCAAAATATGTAGATTTTATTGCAGTTATGACCTACGACGAGCATTATGGAGGAAGTCCGGCAGCAGGCTCAGTTGCATCCCTTCCTTGGGTAGAAGAAGCCATACAAGCTACCTTAAAGGAAGTTCCGGCTAAGCAGGTGCTATTAGGAATTCCTATGTATACAAGAGTTTGGGTAGTTGATAACAACGGTAAGGTGATCAGGAATCCATCTGCAACCATGCCTTACATACAAAATTTGATTGTTGAAAAAAGTTTAACTCCAGTCTGGCTAGATAAAGAAAAACAATATTTTGTATCTTACCCTAACGATCCTTTTACGGATAAAATTTGGATCGAAGATTCCCGCTCTATGGCAAACCGTCTTCATTTAATCCAGTCCTATAATTTGGCCGGCTCTGCTTGTTGGCAATACTCCCAAGCCAGCGATGAAATTTGGGATGTCTTTTACGGCATGCTGAAACAGGGTAAACATCTTAAGGATTTCGAGTAATCCTTGTATGTTAACTTATCCTTAGTGAAGGGATTTATTTTAGGATAACAACTGTAACTCCCGGGTTGCCGGAAATACGAATTTCAAAATCTCTAAGCTGATTACAGATAGCAAGCATCTCTCTTTTATTATTCATCCAATCCTCACCGCCACATGTTTTCGCAACTACCCCGGAAAGGCTGGATTCTCTAAGTTTCGACTTCACCGCCGATTTAATCTTACCGCCTGTTCCCGTGGATCCATACCCATGAATCAAAATAACAGCCCGGTATCCTTGGCGCTTATAAGTCCCCAACTGGCTGACCATTTCTCTCAGTGCAATATCCACCGTAGGGTAGCCCCGTTCCAGGTTTACCTCTTTTACTTTAATTCTTCTCACCCTCCATCACCCTCCTTGAAATGCTCCTATTGTAACACAACCATAGGTCAATGAATATACTATCTCTGAAAACAAATACTTATTTGATTGGAAAAGGAGGTAACTATATGAGTTGTTTCGGTGGCCAAACATCGCCGGACCTCTTTGAAAACTGCTGCAATGCAAATACACTTTGTGAATTTGACGGGACTTTAGACAATGTTGTCTCAGAACCGATATTTGTGCAGAAGGTGTTCGACGCTGTATTATTCAACCTTCAAGGATTGAAAACCGTGACTAACCAAACATTCTGCCCTGCAATCCCAAGAGGACACAGGTTGAAACGGGTGGTTGATGTCCGCTGTAAAAGATTTTTCAATCCGGAAAATGTGGAAGACCCCTCAAACTTAAGATTAAACATAAATACAACTATCTCCGGTGCAACCTTTTTACAGGATTGCAAAGGGGAAGAGATTACCGTAGTAGGACCTGATGGTACCTATTCAGAGAGAATCGTCTTTGCCGATACCCATGATTGCGACAGGCAAGGCAGAGGCA
Organism: Eubacteriales bacterium; assembly: GCA_028680875.1. Taxonomy (GTDB): domain Bacteria; phylum Bacillota; class Clostridia; order Peptostreptococcales; family Anaerovoracaceae; genus JAQUJQ01. The sequence continues at coordinate 4,508 of JAQUJQ010000077.1, read as the reverse complement.
CCCCGGTATTCGGTACCCAGAATGTTGCCATAACAGGGGATGTTGAAGTTTGCCTGGATTTAATTCTCAGTGACAGATATGACCATGAAGTTCCTTTTACTGTATGTGCTAATGCTAATATTGCCCAGGAATGTTCACCCCTCTTTCTGACTAACTTCTTTGAGCTTTGCATTCCTTCTACACAAAATAGCGCTTTTTTACCCCGGTTTGCAGAATTTTGCAATCCGATCTGTGAAACAAGATTGGCAACCAACAATATGGGAAGAGACCTGAACCTATGCCCGGATGGTACTATAAAAGCAAATTTAATTATCGCACTCTGCATTACTTGTGCCACACATAATTATCATTGTACTACAGTAAGTATTTATTAACTTTCGATCATGGGAAATAAGTATTTTAGCCATTTGGTTATCTATATCCATCTTTTTTATCAATTTAAAAATCTCCTCAGCCGTTTCTATATCTAAACCCGAAGTCACTTCATCTAAGATTAATAGTTTAGGTTTGACCAACAAAGCCCTGGCAAGAGCAACCCGCTGGGCTTCTCCACCTGAAAGTTGGTTTGGATACTTATCATAAGTCCCTTTCCCCAGTTGACATTTCTCAATAATATCTAACACTTTTTCGCTAATTGCCTTCTTTGATTCTTGTTTTTTTACCCTTAATGGTTCCCCTAACATAAAACCAATTTTTAGATGAGGGGGAAGAGCTTGCCGATAATCTTGGAAAACCAACTGGAGCTCCGGCCGGATTTTAGCCATTTTCTTACCTGTCATCCCGGTAATATTCTTATCTCTATAATAAATTTGACCCCTGTCACAGGGTATCAACCCGACCAGAATTTTAGCTAAGGTAGTTTTCCCGCATCCGCTTGGTCCCATAACCCCTAAGGTCTCCCCTTTATGGATCAGGATATCCACGTCCTTGAATATCCAAGTACAATTATATCTTTTGCCCACTCCTCTGGCTTTGAGTAGAATCCTTTCATTCATCGTCCTCACCGATCCTGCCATTTTTCATATATAAGATTCGATCTGCTACAGAACCACAACTTTCACGATCATGAGTGATTAATAAAATGGACATGGATAATTCAGTATTAAGTTGTATAAGTTTATTTAATATCCATCGCTTGTTGCAATAGTCAAGAGAAGCTGTAGGTTCATCCGCTAAAAGAAGTTTTGGTCCGCCACAAATGCCAAGGCCGATCGCCACTCTTTGGCACATGCCTACAGAAAGCTGGTGAGGATATTTTTTTATGATGTCTTTATCTTCCCAAAGTCCGGACAGCGTCAACACCCGATCCAACTCTTCTTCCAAATTCGCAGATTTATTATAATAAGCTAAGGTTCCCATTAATTGTTTTCCAATTGGAATGACCGGATTTAGCACCGATACTGGGTTTTGTGAAATCATTGCGATTTCCCTTCCTCGAATCTCCACCATTTCTTTTTGATTCAGTTCTAATAAATCTATATATTGTTCGTTTCCGCTTATATTTTGAAGAAGTATCTTGCCTGCCATTATCTTACCTCCGTTTCGTTCCGTCAAGCCCATAATGGCCATGGCTGTTGTTGTTTTGCCGCAGCCGGAACGTCCCATAAGCCCTACGATTTCACCTTTACCTATTTGAAGGCGAGTTCCCTTTAATACACTGGATTCCGCAGAAGCCCCCGATATAAAAGAAACCCAAAGATTATTTATCTTTAATAAGGCATTTTCGCTATCTTTCATTCGCCCCACCTCCGGTTTTTTAACCCTTTCCCTAATATATGGAATGCGGCTACAGTAGAGAAAATCAATAGCCCGGGAGGTACCCAGATATGGGGATGGTTCGCAAGAATATTCGTATCCATGGCTGCCGTTAACATATTCCCCCAGGACGCATAAGGATACGGAAGTCCAAAGCCAAGAAAACTCAAAGTGGCTTCGGTTAAAATTATGTTTCCGATACTGACAGGGATAACCGCAAGCACTTGGCCCATTACATTGGGAAGCAAGTGTAGAGTCAATCGTCGAAGGGTTGAAATTCCACAAAGTTCGGCTGCCATCATAAAAGCTGATTCCCTAATATAAAGAGTCTGACTCCTTACAATTTTAGCGACAAAGGTCCATCCAAATCCGGCTAGGAATAACATTAACATCAATATTCGGTCCTTGCCTCCGATACCATAAGCCACCATAACAGAACTTAAAATTAATATGATAACAAGATCAGGAAGAGCATTGAATACATCCGTTATACGCATAAGAATCATATCTGTTCTCTTCCCTTTATAACCGGCGAGAAGACCTACCCCAATACCGATGACTGACTGCAGGATGACTGCAGCAAAGGCTAAGAGCAATGAAAGCCTTCCGCCATATAGCAATCGAATAAAAACATCCTGTCCTTTTTTATCCGTGCCCAGAAGATGGGCTAAGGATCTGTTCTCCATGGAAAGCACCCGGGTTCCACTTTCATCATAAAAAATTTCATATTCACCGTAATCAATGAAAGAAGGCAACAAAAAACAAGCTATCAGTAAAATTAAGAGAAAAATAAAACTTATTTTAACTTCTTTATCCACGGTGGATTGCCCCCTTTCCCAGCCTGATCCGCGGGTCGGACAGACAATAAAGGACGTCTTCACCAATTGCACATAGAACTACTAAAATTGCGATAAGCAGAGAAAAACCCATAATCAGAGGTATGTCACCTATAGCCAAACCTGCAAAAATGATGGTTCCCACCCCTTTCAGGGCAAAGATTTCTTCAATGATCAAGGTCTTTGTCAACAAAGCAGGGATCTCTTTTCCTATAATAACGGAAAGAAGTACCCGTAGGTTTGGATATACTTGTTGTTTTATAATTTCTTTTTCATCAAACCCCCTGCACACAGCCGCCAAAACATAACCGGATGCCAGGATCTCCTCAGTTCGTTCTCTTATATATTTCGTCGTGCCTCCAAGACCGGTAAGGGTCAACGCTGTAACAGGCAAAATTAAGTGCTTAGCAACATCCAGCCCATATAAAAGGCCTTCATAGTCCTGCTTTAGAGAAATTTGGCCCTGTAGAGGGAGTAAGGTTAAATCCAAGGCTAACCATTTCTGAAGCAGCAAGGCAACAAAAAAGACGGGTATCGAAATACTCAGAATGGTAATGGGACCCGTCAATCGTCTGCGAATTCGATTTTTTTTAAAGGCTGCTCCAATACCCAGCCAGAGAGAAATAATAAGTTGAAAAAATAAACTACAGGAGGAAATCAACAATGTCATAGGGATTCCGGATCCAATCACATGTAAAACTGATTTTTTATAAAGAAAGGAAATCCCCAGGTCTCCCCTAATACCTTTAGAAATCCATCGTACATACCCTTCAATCGGTCCGATCTCAAGTCCATAGCTCTCAATCATCTGCTGTTTTGCCATCCCGGAAATACGAGCATTGCCCACAGTAGTATTTTTTACATAATCCCCGGGCATGACACGAACCAATCCATAAATCAGAACAGACAATACAAGTAAAACAAATAGACCGATAAAGAGTCTTTTTACGATATATTTTCCTATTTCTTGTTCCCCCTCTTATTAATACAAACAGAATATCAGTAAATCTATTCTATCACCTGTCATTTTGTCTTGCAATTCCTTCTAGCTTATTATGTATTGTTTTGTCAATTTCTGCTGTAGTATCCTGAAAATCGGCCAGAATGCTTTTTATTTTCTCCATTCGAAACTCCATAGTCCGGTAAGCCAGATTCAGATCTGCCTGAGCCTTACTATTAATCATTTCGATTTCTTGTTTCTTTTGAATTATCATTTCATCCTTTTGAATGACCAATACTCTTAATTCCTCTATCTCTTTACGATTTTCCTCAATCTGATTCTGTAGACAAAGATTTTCTTTCAGAATGGTTTCATCATTGCGTATGTGCTTCACCTCTTCCAATCTCCGATTTAACAATCGAATCGTTTCTTCAACTTCGTTTTTGTTATATCCACCGAAAATATTCTTTTTTAATAAGACTCCATCGTCTCCATATCCAAAACTTTGTCTTAAATCTTTCAGTTCCAATTCTTCCACTTTTATTCCTCCACATTAATTAAATTCAACCAATCTCCTGCAATAATACCTTTTTCTTTGCAACTTCCCGCAGGCATTTCCAAAACAGATTTACTCTCTTTTATCCTGATCCCTATGGTTCCCGGTTTCATATTATCATCTATTCTTAAAACTTTCCCCTCCTTTGTAAGATAAATCACATCAATTGGATATGACATAAAAAAGCAATGAACTTGGCTGCAAGGTTTTAATAACAAACCCTCATTCTTTTTTAACTTTCGTCCAATGAGGCCTCTAAACCTGGTAATAAATGTATCAGCCAGATACACCATTCCAATCAACTCTCCCTTATACTCTAACCTATAGACTTTCATTCTGATCCCTTTTCTCTATAACATCATATCCATAATATTTACAACTGAAGGTCCCATTAAGATGATAAAAATGACCGGAAATATGA
>JAQUJQ010000076.1 GCA_028680875.1 Eubacteriales bacterium | reverse complement strand
ACAGCCATCTCGAAGTTATCATATTCCGCATTTCCTCGGACCTTTATGTAATCACCCTCTCGTATTTGGGTTTCTATATCCTTCCACTTTCTTTCAGTAATAAAAAATTTAATGCAAGCGGAATTAGCGGAATCCGTAATCAGCAAAATAATCAACTGTCTGTTATTTTTAATTGATTTTACCTCAATCTGAAAAATATGGCCTGTGACCACCACTGAGCCGCTCTCTCTTTGGATTTCAGAAAGCGCAATGGATTCGGCGTGAATAGCCTTTCCTATAAGCTGAGTCTTTTCTTGAGGTTTTTGATTCTGTTTGATCTTAATATTCGAGCGAAGAATCATAGCTTCTGCCGGAAGTTTCTCCTTATAGTTAAAGTGTAAATTCACTTTCCCAATTTTGGGGTACTCGTGCTTTATAATCATCTCCATTCTTTGCTCATCCTCGGGTGGGATAATAAAATTCATACTGATTTCAATAAAAAGTATGTTTGTTTTTTTCTCTAATGTTGCTTTTTCCACATGGTATAAAAAGTTGTCCTTTGGGAGTTTTTCGATCCGGTTCCAACTGATGCTGCTTTCTAGTAATACTTTCATTCCGTCTGTTCCTTAATCTGAAATAATGCTATCCTCTTTTACTAATTCCTTTAATGAAGTTGCAAGGCCCGCCAAACCGGCAATTTCCGATGGTATGATAATCTTAGTTGCCTTTCCGTCTGCGGCTGCCACGAAAGAATCAAGGCTTTTCAAAGCGATTATTTCTCGTGTAGGATCTGAATCCACCAGCATACGAATTCCGTCAGCTGTAGCCTGTTGAACTGCCCGAATAGCGATTGCTTCCCCTTCTGCCTTGCGGATTGCTGCTTCCTTTGAACCTTCTGCTTCCAAAATTTTTGATGCCTTCTGCCCCTCAGCAATAAGAATAGCTGATTTCTTTTCTCCTTCTGCACGAATGATGGATTCTCTTCTTTCTCGTTCAGCCCGCATCTGTTTTTCCATAGCTGTCTGGATATCCTTAGGAGGTGTAATATTTTTGACCTCAACCCGATTAATCTTGATGCCCCAGGCATCTGTAGCTTCATCTAATACAACTCTCATTTTTGTATTGATCAATTCCCTGCTTGTTAACGTTTGATCCAATTCCAAATCACCTATTATATTTCTCAGGGTGGTAGCCGTCAGATTTTCAATGGCCTCCATTGGATTTGCAACACCGTAAGCGAAGAGCTTTGGATCTGTGATCTGAAAATAAATTACAGTGTCAATCTCCATAGTTACATTGTCTTTGGTAATTACCGGTTGAGGAGGAAAATCAATGACATGTTCTTTAAGAGACACCTTTTTGGCGATCCTATCAATCAGTGGTATTTTAAAGTGCAAGCCAACCTGCCAGGTACCGTTGTAAGCACCTAATCGTTCAATTACATAAGCATTAGCTTGAGGAACAATTCGAATATTCCTTGCGATTAAAAAAATGACAATCGCTACCAATATTAAAATAGGTATAATTGAAAAAATAAATTCCATTCCTAACACCTCTTCTTTCTAGTCTTTCTTAAGGAGTCTAACAATCAACTTAACCCCTTCAACCCTAACAATTTCAACCTCTGTGCCTACCAGTAGATTCATTCCCTTTTGTTCTGACAAAGCAGTCCATATTAATCCGTTAACCTTTACTTGGCCTGTGTTGTGAGGAATGATATCTTTGGTTACAACTGCAGTTTTACCAACAAGAGCATTTACGTTGGTCTTTTCGCCTCCTATTTTAAGTTTCTTTTCTGCTAAGGGCTTGGTAAAATAGAGAAGCAAAGCAGAGACAACTAAAAATACAATAACCTGCAATAATAATGGACCTCCGAGCAAAGCAACAAGACAAGCGGCAAGCCCACCCACAGTAAACCAAATTGTAGTCAAACCAAGCGTGATTGCTTCAATAATGGCAAAAATTACAGCAATGCCAATCCAAATCAATGTCATACTAACCGAATAACCTAAAATATCCATATTACTAGTTTCTCCTATAAACTTAATTATACTATAAAATATAGTAAAAAACTATCCTACATTATTCCATTTCGTCAATTAATTTAATAAGTATGGAAACTATTTCCTGTGAAGTGCAGCTTTGCAGCTTTTTCCCTCTTTGAAAGATTACACCTTTATCTTTTCCGCAAGCTACACCAATATCAGCCTCCTTAGCCTCACCGGGACCGTTAACCGCACAACCCATTACAGCCACAGTAATTGGCCTTTTGTTTTGCCTCTCTCGGTGTTTTTCCAGAGTTTTTATCTGTTCTTCGATTTCATTTGTTATTTGAACCAAATCCACTTGTGTCCGTCCACAAGTTGGACATGAAATCAAATTAATCCCTCTCTTTCGAAGGCCTGCAGCTTTAAGAATTTCTTTTGCAAATATAACTTCTTCTATTGGATCTCCAGTTAAAGATACTCTTAAGGTGTCTCCAATACCGGACAACAGTAAGGCACCGATCCCTACAGCGGATTTAACTTTCCCTCTATTCATCGTACCGGATTCGGTAACCCCTATATGTAATGGATGATCAATTTTCTCTGCAACAATTTGATAGGCCTTGTAATTCAACACGACATCTGAAGCCTTTAGGGAAACTACCAGATTGTCAAATTCCATAGCCTGAATTTTATCCACCATATTAAGAGCGCTTTCTGCCATTGCTTCAGCTGTAACCCTACCATATTTCAGTAATATCTCTTTTTCCAAAGAACCGGAGTTAACACCCGCCCTGATAGGGATTCCCCGTTCCTTTGCAGCAAGCAAAACCGACTGAATCCTATCTTTTGTACCGATATTCCCCGGATTGATCCTTACCTTGTCAGCCCCGTTTTTAATGGCGGCAAGAGCTAGACGATAATCAAAATGAATGTCTGCAACAACGGGCAACTTCACCGCCCTCTTTATCTGCCCTAAAGCAACTGCCGCCTCTTGGTCAGGTACAGCACAGCGAATAATTTCACAGCCTGCATCCTGTAACCTTACAATTTGCTCCACAGTTGCCTTTATATCTCTTGTATCCGTATTTGTCATGGATTGAATCGTGATTGGAGCCCCTCCTCCAATGGCAACATCTCCACACATAATCCTTTTTGACTTTCTATCCATATTTTCCTTTCCTAAGACAGGGGGACGTTTCTCTTGTCTTCCCCCTTCAAGACAGGAGAAACGTCCCCCTGTCTTCCTATATTATAAATCGATCTACATCTTGAACCACAAGATAAATCATAAGCCCGAACAAAAGCAGGATTCCGGCAAAATGGATTTTAGCCTCAATTTCATCGGTGATGATCTTCCCTGAAAATTGACGGATTCCGAGAAACATCAATCTGCCTCCATCCAAAGCAGGAAAAGGAAGTAAATTGACAATTCCCAAATTCAAGCTAATCAAAGCTGTTAAATTAGCTATATACAAAATCCCCATCTTTGCTTGTTCGTTAATAATACTTACGATCCCCACCGGTCCCACCAAATCATGAACCGATCCACCACCGGTAAATAATAAAACTAAATAATTGATCATTTCCTTAGTCCAGAGCCAAGTGCTGACAAAGCCTACTTTAATGGATTTGATAAAAGAGTGTTCCATTTTAGAGGTAATACCGATGATTCGTCTTCCGGTATCATCAGTGGTCACATTACTGATCAAAGTTAAAGGTTTACCATTTCGTTCAACTAAGATAGTTGCCTGATCCTCGGTATTCTCAGCTAATGTTGTAGTTACACTATTCCAATCTTCAATTTTCGTATCATTGATCTTTAGAATCTGATCACCGGGTAAAATTCCGGCCTCTTCTGCCGGATAGCCGGGGCTTACTTCACCTACAATATTAGTAGTCAAGCCTACTACCAAGGCGATAATCATGATAATTACAACGGTGGTAAAAAGATTCATTACAGAACCTGCGACAACTACCAATCCTCGCTGCCATGAAGGTTTCCTGTTAAAAGCTCTGGGATCGTCCGAATCCTCGTCTTCTCCTTCCATTTTAACATAACCACCAATAGGCAAAATACGAAAAGAATATTGTGTTTCTCCTTTACTGAAATGTAATAAGGCGGGTCCCATACCCAAAGAAAACTCATTCACCCTGATGTCTACAGCCTTTGCTACTGCAAAGTGCCCAAATTCATGGACAAAGATCAACAAACAGAAGATGATGATCGCATATATGATTGTTAATCCCATTTCTCAAATCTCTCCCTTATTTCTTTGTCAATTTCCAAAATTTCCAATAGTTCCAAATTATATACAGGTTCATGATCATCCAGTATTCTTTCAATGGTGTTTTGTATTTCAATGAACGAAATTTTCTTTTCTAAAAACTGCTGCACTAAAATCTCATTAGCTGCATTGAGTACCACCGGATAACTTCCTCCGTACTTCAAAGCCAAATAGGCCATATCCAGGCAGCGAAATACGCTTGTATCCACCGGTTCAAAGGACAACGTTCCAAGAGCAAAGAAATTCACACCACACAAATCATTCTTTAAACGATCCGGGTAAGTAAACGCATAACTGATAGGTATCTCCATATCCGGCTGGCCTAACTGGGCCAGAATTGAATGATCCATGTATTCCACCATAGAATGGATGATGCTCTCTTTATGAACAACCACCTGAATCTTTTCTGCTTCTGCGGAGAAAAGCCAGTGTGCTTCAATTACTTCAAGCCCTTTATTCATCATCGTTGCGGAATCAATGGTAATTTTACTGCCCATGGACCAGTTGGGATGTTTAAGAGCCTGTTCCACCGTTACTTGTTTTAGTTGGTCGTAAGAATAACCTCGGAAAGGTCCTCCTGATGCGGTGAGAAGAATCTTGCGAATTTCCTGATCCCGATTTCCTTCTAACGCCTGAAAAATCGCACTGTGCTCACTATCAACCGGAAGAAATGTCGCACCTTTTTCTTTTACCGCTTCCATAACGATCTCCCCACCGGCCACCAAGGTTTCCTTATTAGCCAATGCAATATTTTTTCCGGCTCTTATCCCTGCATAAGTGGGAGCCAACCCTCGCATTCCTACCAAAGCGTTAAGAAGCAGGTCACAATCTGCCTTCTCAGCTACTTCTATTAGTCCTTTCTCTCCCCACAGAACCTCCAACCGAGGAAATTTCTTTTGTAATGTAAGAGCATCTTCTTCTAGTTCCACACAAACAACCTGAGGATTAAAAAAAACAATCTGCTCTGCTAAACGTTCAAAATTTCTACCGCAAGTCAAAGCTGTTACACTGAATCTTGTAGGGTTCTTTCTTATAATCTCTAATGCTTGGGTTCCAATTGAACCGGTGGAACCCAGTATCCCGATTTTTTTCATTATTATCCTTCTTTAGTATATGACCAACGCAATATAATAATATACAAATGGAGCTGTAAATAAAACACTGTCAAATCGATCCAGGATTCCCCCATGACCGGGGATCAAATTTCCATAATCCTTTATACCCATTTTCCGTTTAAATATTGAAGCGTTTAAATCCCCAAATTGGGAAATCACACTGCCCAGAAAACCAATAAAAAGACAATGCGGAAATAAAGAGTTGATGAAAAAATAGCCAAAGAGCCCACAAAGAATTACACTTCCCACTACCCCTCCGATTGCACCTTCTATGGTCTTTTTGGGACTAATCTTAGGACAAAGTTTATGTTTTCCGATCGTATAACCTGTAAAATAGGCCGAGATATCTGTACCAAAGGCAGTTAACAGAACCAGCCAGACAAAAATAGTCCCTTCCTTTTGATCGATTAAAACCACATGATAGGAAAAAAACACGATATAAAACGCTCCTGTAATGGTGGCCATAGCATCTACAAGCTGCCGTTCTTCAATTTTGAACAAATAAAGAAGGCTTGCAACTACCACACCAAAGAACCAAAACATCATGTATTCTAAGCCTAACTGGAAAAAACCAATTCCATAAAGAGATAAAACTGAAATATAACCAATCACAATGGAAGGCCTGACACCTATTTGTTTATAGCCATGATAAAACTCTCTAATCCCAATCATAGCTATAATCAAGCAGGCAACCAACAGTAAAGTTCCTCCAAAATATACTACAGCCAAAAAAGGCAACATGATAAAACCGGATAGAATTCTGGTCTTCATTTAATCCCTCCAAAACGTCGGATCCGACCCTGGTATTCTGAAATAGCCTCCTCTAAGCAGGAAGTGGTAAAATCCGGCCAATAAACATCAGTGAAAACAAATTCACTATAAGCCGATTGCCATAGTAGGAAGTTGGACAGTCTTTGTTCTCCGCTGGTTCGAATTACCAGATCAGGATCAGGAATGTTTTTAGTATATAAAAAACTGGACATCATCTCCTCAGTAAGATCTTCCGAGCGGCATCTTCCTTCCGCCACCTCTATTGCCATGTGTTTTGCTGCTTCTAAGATCTCTCTTCGACTGCCGTAATTCAAAGCAATATGAAATTGTAACCCTGTGTTGTTTTTCGTTTTCGCAAGAGCCTCCTCCAACTTTTCGACTGCATCCTTGGGTAGTTTACTATAGTCGCCGAGTATTCCAACCTTTACATTGTTTTCATAGAGTTCATCAAGTTCTTTATTTACGTAATAAACCAATATCTTAAAAATTCCACCAACTTCATCCTTTGGTCTCTTCCAATTTTCTGTTGAAAAAGCATAGACGGTCAGGTGCTTAACGCCAAGTGTAGAGGAACGCTTTACAATTTCTTTTAAAGCAATCATACCTGCATTATGCCCTGCTAATCTTGGTAAAGATCTGTGCTTAGCCCATCGACCGTTTCCATCCATAACTATAGCAATATGTTCCGGAATTCGTTTATTATCCAAGGACAATCACCTCGATTCAATGGAGGGACGGTTCAAAACAAACCGTCCCTCTTGTTATTCTTTAAAGGCATCCGGTACTCTGCATACCGTTAAGATATAGTTGTCCTCTATTACATCCTGCTTTATGACTCGAAAGAAGCCATCTGCTATTTCCTTGTTATGAGGTTTTGTTTCTCTCACCCGGCAAGCAAATCCTTTAGAAGAAAGCTGTCTCATTGCCTGTTCTAAATCGATACCCAATAAATCTATCATCAGACTTCCATTATTTCCATTTCCTTCAGATTGATTATGTCATCAATTTCCTTGATA
>JAQUJQ010000075.1 GCA_028680875.1 Eubacteriales bacterium | reverse complement strand
AAAAAAATCCCCCATATTTTCAGAAGGACTTTTATGCTTGTTTTTTAGTATACCATACAAATATTGGAATTGCAAATATTGAAGTGAGTCAGTTTCATAATCTGGATATCATAATTTGATTCCTTTTATTATACAGTGTACGATACCCGAAATTCAGTGAGCAAAATACGGTTAAACATACTGATGTACAAATTGCAACCATAATAGCAATTTGATACATAATCGCAGTGGTTGGCAGTGTGCCTGAAAGAATTTGACCGGTCATCATCCCCGGTAAAAATATTATCCCCATCCCAAGCATCGAATTGATTGTAGGCATAAGAGCAGTCTCAAGGGCGTTGTTTACATAGGGAATCAGTATTTTCTTTGGAGTCACTCCCAAATTCAATAAAGTATCAATTTTATGACGTCCTGTTTTTAAGTTATCCGTAAATGTTTTCAGTCCCAGAGTAATGCCCGTCATTGCATTGCCAATTATCATTCCTGCAAGGGGAATCGTATATTGAGGATTGAAAAAAGTCTCACCTACTACTACCAACACAAAAAAAGCTAATACAAAAATTCCTGATATGGTAATGGATAATGACACAGCCCATTTAAAACCTCTATTTATGTTTTTATTCTTTGATAGGACACGCCTGATAGAGAAGAGTATCATAGCCATCAGAAGAGCAAGGATAAATAAAGGATGAGGATTTTCAAAAATATAGGTCAGAATAAACCCAGCTAAAACCAGTTGTACTGTCATCCGAATACTTGCTATCAATAACAGCTTCGTCTGGTCTATTTTTGATTTTCTCATAATAACCAGAACAATTATTAGCAACAAATATATAAGACTAAACTCCAAAATATTAAGTTGAACTGCACCTTTCACTTTAAACCACACTCTTTCCGATCTCTAGATGATTTTCGGCATATCTGTCAGCAAGTACCTTATCATGACTTACAACAATCACACTTATATTGTTTTTCTTGCAAAACATAATTATATTTCCCATAACAATATCGCTGTTTTTATCGTCCAGAGCTGAAGTTGGCTCATCTAACATAATAGCATTAGGTAAAAGTGATAAGAAAATTGCGATATAAACCCTTTGCCGTTCACCACCTGACATAGTGGTACAGTCTTTATCCAATGGAAAGGAAATACTGCAAAGTGTAAGGAATTTTCTTATCTGATCATCAGTTGGCGGAGTCTGATCCCGGTATTCATAAAATTGCTTAAAATTATCTTTTATCGTGCTATCAAACAAAAATACTTCCTGACTGACCAGTGATATCTCTTTGCGCAATGTTATTGTATCCAGTTCAATTATATCTCTACCCTCATATAAGATTCTGCCCCTGCTTGGAGTCAAAACTCCGTTAAACAACTTGAGCAGAGTACTTTTCCCCATTCCACTTTCTCCGGAAATAAATGTGATCTCACCCTTTGGGATTGTAATATCATCATATTGGATTTTATTATTAAAACATAAATTCTCAGTACTAAAGAGTGTCCCTTGCATGTTTTTAATCTCCATTTTTCCTGTCATTGAACTTTCGAATGGACGTACCTAATTGGGAAAATCAATATGATCTAAAATACCAGAAAGGTAAGCAAGTACTACTCCATAATTGGTCATTGGAATTCCTTCCACCTTGGCTTGTTTCACACGAGATAGTACATGTTTCCTATTAAACATACATGCTCCGCAGTGAATAATCAAGCTGTAAGAAGATAAATCCTCCGGGAAATCTGCACCTGACACCATATCAACAGTCAATCCTTCTCCTATCTTTTTCCGAAGCAGGTTTGGAATTTTTACCCGCCCTATGTCTTCTTCCAAAGGCGCATGAGTACAGGCTTCCACGATCAGAACTTTAGAATTTTCATCAAGCAATTCAATAGCATTTGCACTTTTTACAAAATAGTTTAAATCCCCTTTATAATTAGCGAAAAGAACTGAAAATGATGTTAGCTTGCTTTGCACCGGTTTCTTCTCATAGACAGTTTTAAAAACCTGTGAGTCTGTAATAATAAGGTTCGGCGGCTGTGACAAGCATTTTAAAGCCTCATCCATTTTATCGGTAGTGGTGCAAAGTGCTATGGACTTTTTATCCAAGAGCTCCCGTAAAGTTTGCACCTGCGGTAAAATAAGGCGACCTTTGGGTGCCTGTATATCTTGGGGCATGACCATCAGTACCACATCTCCCTCTTTTACCAGGGAGCCTGTGATACCAATGGCATCATAATCCTCAGGCAACAAGCGTATTATTTCCTTTCGTATTTTTTCTATGAATGTTTCATTCTTTGCACTTATAGCAATAGATAAAAGTCCGCTTCGCTCAAAAATCCGACGAGAAATCTCCACCGTATTGTTGAGAATATCGGTTTTGTTTACAACAGCAATGATTGGGGTATTACTGTTACGCAACACCTTGATCCATTTTAACTCCTCTTCTATATCCTCTTCAGTGAAAATCATCAGAGCAATATCGGTTTTTTCGGCTGCTTGCCTGGTTTTCTCAACCCGCATCCGCCCTAATTCTCCCACATCATCAAACCCAGCAGTATCAATAAAAACACAAGGTCCGATTCCGTGGATTTCCATAGACTTATAGACAGGATCGGTTGTAGTACCGGCTACTTCTGAGACCAAAGCGATCTCCTGCCCCGTTAATGCATTAATAAGGGTGGACTTGCCGCTGTTTCGCCTGCCAAAAATTCCGATATGAAGCCTGTTTGCTCTGGGAGTATCGGATAAACTCATATTGCTCCCTCCTTTATTGTTGAATCTTTTTATTATTTAAAAACGAAAATCTCTCTTACCTGCTTCAATATCAGCTAAATTATTCTTTGCAATACCACGTACCTTTTCATTCGGAATTAAAAGAGTTTGCTCAGTGATGACCCTATCACCTATTTTTTTAGTTTCCAACGAAGCATAATCCTCTAAATATTCTTTAAGCGTCATCAAAGCATTTGGATGACAGCAATTGGCGATTTGTCCGGTTTTCGCAAGACTCATAAAGCGATCCCCCGTCCGCCCTTCCCGGTAGCATGCTGTGCAGAAACTTGGAATATAGCCGAGTTCAAGAAGCCAATTTACGATTTCATCCAATGACCGATTGTCATTAACATCAAACTGAGCCGAGTTATCTTCTTCCCCCTCAGGTTTATCATAACCCCCTACACTGGTTCTTGATGCGCCGCTAATTTGAGACACACCTAATTCTAAAACTCGTTGTCGTGTTTTCATTGATTCCCGGGTAGAAATTATCATTCCCGTATAAGGAACGGCAATACGAAGAACTGCTACAATCTTTGCAAATATGTCATCTGATATTGCATTAGAAAATTCATCTATATTGATATCATCTGCAGGGCGAATACGAGGGACACTGATGGTATGGGGCCCAACACCCATAGCCGCTTCTAAATGCTCTGCATGCATCAGCAAACCGACAAAGTCATATCGATACATGTTAAGGCCAAACAAGACACCGACTCCTACGTCATCAATACCCCCTTCCATGGCACGGTCCATTGCTTCGGTATGATAAGCGTAATCATGCTTGGGGCCTGTTGGATGCAACTCTTCATAGTTTTTCTTATGATAAGTTTCCTGGAACAGTATGTAGGTACCGATTCCTGCATCTTTAAGTTTACGGTAATTTTCTACCGTAGTGGCAGCAATATTGACGTTAACACGGCGTATAGCGCCATTCTTATGCTTGATGCTGTAAATTGTATCAATGCTCTCCAGAATGTATTCGATGGGATTGTTTACCGGATCTTCCCCAGTCTCCAAAGCTAGGCGCTTATGACCCATATCCTGCAAAGCCACCACTTCTCTTACGATATCTTCCTGTGACAGTTTTTTCCGGCTTATTGTTTTATTTTTTTTATGATAAGGACAATAAACACAACCGTTTATACAATAATTTGATAGGTAAAGGGGTGCAAACATGACAATACGGTTTCCATAAATTTTGTTTTTAATTTCTTTTGCCAACTTATACATTTTTTCATTTTCTTCCGGCAATTCACACTCTAACAGAACTGCCGCCTCCCGATGAGACAATCCTTTACAGTCCTTTGCCCTTTCAATCAGGCTGCTGATCAGCTCCCTGTTATTTTTGTTTTCTTTTGCATATGCTATGGTTTGCAAAATTTCATCATCATCGATGAAATCCGTAGCATTTTTTGACATGGGATCATACATTTTTAATTCTCCTTTACATTTTACTATTCAAGGGGTTAAAATCGCCCCTATCAGTTTTAATTTTATAACCTAATTTCTCTACGCCCTCACGAAGCTGAAGAATTCCCTCAGCGGCCTCTTCATCGGTGCATATTTTGTTGTCATACAGAGCATATTTTTTTCGAACCTCTTGGGGAGAAAGATTGGGCATCACAACATTTGCTCCTGCTAAAATGCCTCTTGCACGACCATCAGGATCAATCGTACCCAATGCAGTAGTTGCAGGTATCAGTGCATTGGGAATCATAAGTCTTAATATTCCGATCACGAATAAAGTGCTCTCCATACTTCCGGAAGGTTGATCGGCAAATGGAGTATCATGATGCGAAATAAATGGCCCAATTCCGATCATTTCCGGCCGGAGTTCCTTGATAAACAGCAGGTCCTCCGCCAGGTTCTCCTTGGTCTGAAATGGAGATCCAACCATAAAACCTGTTCCTACCTGGTAACCGATATCTTTCAGTGCATAAAGACAGCTCTTACGGCTTTCCAGTGTCTGCCCTAAAGGATGAAGACGACTATAATGAAGGGAATCCGCAGTCTCGTGGCGTAAAAGATATCGATCTGCTCCGGCTTTGAAAAAATTCAGATAGGATTCATAACTTTTTTCACCGATAGAAAGAGTTACTGCACAATCAGGATATTTCGCTTTAATTGATTTTACAATGGATATAACGGTCTCATCAGAATAATAAGCATCCTCACCTCCTTGAAGCACAAAAGTACGGAACCCTAAGGGATATCCCATATCACAACATGCAAGAATTTCTTCAGGGCTGAGTCTGTAACGAGCAACTTGTCGATTACTCCTGCGTATACCACAATAATAGCAGTCATTTTTACAGTAATTTGTAATTTCAATAAGGCCCCGTAGATAAATATAACCGTTAAAATATCTGTTTGTAACATTTCTTGCCTTTTCAAACAGATACTCACCGGTTTCCCTTGTATGATGACTTAAAAGAAATACAAATTCTTCTTTCTCAAGGGTCCCAGATGCTTCAAGCTTATCAATCAGTTTTATGCTTTTCATATAATCCATAAAAAAATCCTTATGCGAGAAGGCATAAGGATAGCATAACAATATGACACTATTCTCTCGCCTTCTCATTCGGGACGAACCCTCATGTACTCAGAACGATACTTTTCTTTGTTAATATTATAACATATGCAATTTGAAATGCAAGGGTTTATTATTCAATTTATTTTTAAACACAGACTGCTTCCTGTTACACCTTTTTTTACTATAATCTTCTTATCAATACGCTCTCTTAACTCGCTTGTTTGACAGGCCATAAATAAACTGTTCTCTTGGAATCCTTTCAACCATTGGGGCTGAGAGGAAATTTTTTTGAATTTTCTTGCCAAAATATGTAGCTTGAAATAGATAAATATGATATAATAAGATTATATATGCCACAACCAGTATGAAATAGAACGGGAGGATGTATTTCATGTCTTATCGATTGAGTAAACAAGGCAAAAAGAAAGGAACTTATCTGACTATCGAAAAAAAGTTCTGGGACAAAGAGAAGAAGCGACCCGGAACCAAACATTACAAGTCTTTAGGTTATTTACATGAATTGCAGAAAGAATATCCTGATCCTATTGCTCACTTCAAAGAAGTTGTTGCGCAAATGAATGCTGAGGAAAAGGGAAATAAAAAACTCACACTAGAGATTGATATGAATGAAAAACTATCTGATGAATCACACACCCGATATAATATGGGCTACGCTGTGATTATGAAAATATATCACGAGTTGGAGTTGGATCGGTTTTTTAACAATAAAGCCAGACACGAGACCTTTGAATATAACACTAACTCCATCATGAAACTGTTGACCACAACCAGAATACTGCATCCGTCATCTAAAAAAAGGTCTTATGAGTACAGGGACATGTTCTTTGAACGTTTCGACTTTGAATTGCATGATATATATCGTGCTTTATCTCATTTTTCAAAGATAGGTTTGGAATGTCAACGCTTCATCAGTGATCAGATTAATACAAAGTTCGGCAGGGACACCACGCTCATGTACTTTGATGTTACAAACTTCCACTTTGAGATTGATGAAACAGACAATCTGCGTAAACGTGGAAAAGAGAAGAATAACCGCCCTGATCCCATTGTACAGATGGCTTTGGCCATGGATGCAGATGGGATACCTCTATACTACAAGCTCTTTCCCGGCAATACTAATGATAGCAAAACCTTTATTCCCGTCTTCAAGGATGTATGTGTAAGATTTGCTCCCGGTAGGGTTATCGCTGTTGCGGATATGGGTTGTACATCATCAAATAATATCTTCTTTCTCAAGGGAGGCGATCGAGACAAACGCATAAATGGCTATGTGTTCAGTTTTTCAATTCGTAGGGGTTCAGAAAAGTTTAAGAAATATGTTTTGGACGATGCCGGCTATATCGGCAGGAATGGCAAAGCCCTGGAGAAAGACTTTGACTACAAGGTTAAGTCCCGTATTGAAGTTCGAGAAATCCAAGTGACCATGAAAAACGGTTCTCAAAAAAGCATGCTGATAGACGAAAAGCAAGTGGTGTTTTGGAGTGAAAAATATGCGAAAAAGGCACAGGCAGAACGGGCAGAAACCATAAAAAAGGCACTTGATATTATAGCCAATCCCAAAAAACACAACAAGAGCACAGTACATGGTGCAGCAGCATACATTAAAAACATCACCTTCGACAAGAAGACCGGAGAGATATATGAAGAACCGGGCAAAAAGCTGTTATACGATGAAGAGAAGGCAGCAGAAGATGCTAAATACGATGGATATTACTGCATCATAACCAGCGAGCTGGAAATGCCTGATCAGCGTGTAATTGAGATTTATCGGGGCTTGTCTGATATTGAAGATAACTTTAAGGTTTCTAAAAGCGATTTAGATATTCGACCGGTTCATGTCTCCCGTGA
>JAQUJQ010000074.1 GCA_028680875.1 Eubacteriales bacterium | reverse complement strand
ATTTTTGTTTTCATACATTTATATTTTTGTTTGATCCACTCCGAAAATGCCACTCACACATTCTTATAATCAAGAACATACTTTCAGCTAATTATTTCGGAGTGGCCTCTTGTTTTCACCTAACAAATATTACCGGGTAATATCCTCATACCCTGGATTCTGACGATAAGTAGGATTAGTATTAAGAATATCTCTATGTAACGGTAAAATTTCCCAATGGTCATCCGCATCGGGTTGTTTATCCCACCAAGCTCCGGTGGTGAATTTACCAAAGCGAATAAGATCCATGCGGCGGCGTCCTTCAGCGAAAAATTCACGTCCCCACTCATCCAAGAGCTCAGCTTCAGTCAATTCAGTATTTCCATCAGGACTATACAAATAGTCATTATGGTACTCTTCCGGATAGTTACGCTTACGGACTTCATTCAGTAATCTTCCTGCTCCATCTACATCTCCCAGGCGGAATTTACATTCCGCTAGACTATAATACATTTCAGCCAAACGGATTTCTGCATAATCTGCTTCTAATTTTCCAGCATCATCATCCCCATAGAATGGATACTTGACAAAGTGCCAGCCCGAATTATGGTCACCGTTCTTCATGTCGGAGATTTTATTTTCTGGAATTTCTCCAGGAGGAAGCGCATGAAAAACTCCCACCTGATCACGGAGGTACAACTCATAGTCCAACACTGGAGAGATTACACGCTTTGTTTCTCCACCCTCTTCGTATTCCAGGTATCCGTACAGAAACATTCCTTCTCTTGTACTATTACCTAAGTTTTTATAAAGCTTCAAACGATAATCCTCTGGATATTTTTTGAATTTATGCACGGGCATGCCCAATTCAAAAGTGTAGGGATTCCCTTCAATATCCAAGCTGGGCTGAGCAGCATATTTCACATTATGTCCACCTTGCTGTCGACTACCAAAATAGAAATGTGCATTTACAGGAACAGCCCATCTGTATGTATCTCCATCATAATGCCAGTGGCTACGCCCATACGTGCCTGGGAATCCAAATATAATCTCATCGCTTGTTTCATTGTCCCAGTCAAAAACTTCGTCCCAAGTAGATCCCAATGCATAGAAACCATAATCACCATCAATTATATTTTGTGCGTATTCTGCGCATTCGTTATATTTCTCTTGTCCGATCCATTTCTCAGCATTTAGGTAAAGGCGTACTAAGAGAGCGGCAGCACCAGCTTTATTCCATTGTCCTTGGAAATTCTTATTTCCTCCAGTTCCTTCTTTAACAGGTAGTGCTTCGAGCGCTTCTTTCAAACTGGTTTCAATAAAATCGAATGTCTCCTGCGGGCTAACCTGTCCAGACGAATTAAGGGATGGATCCTTGCTAACTGCTAAAGGTACGTTGCGGTACGCATCCAGTAAACGTATATAATACCATGCTCGTATCATTTTAGCTTGAGCCTCTAAAGCATCAAATTCAGCCTGTGTAAGTCCAAACATATCGGGATCAAGTGTTTTAAAATCATCCAGTACTGAGTTCGCCTGCATAATACCGGGAAAGCAGGCATCCCATTCTCCCCTCACAAATGAATCATCTATTGTCCAAGCATGATAATGCATTCTTTGCCATACCTGTCCATCAACCCACCAGCCATCCCGTGCCCAAGTACCAATCTGATCGCTCGGTTGTTCTTGTAATGTCTGTCGATTACCAATACTCCAAAATCCATGCTCAAAAGGTCGAAAAACAGCCCGAATAATATCGTCCTTAGTGTTATAGTAATTCTCCGTCACAATCTGATCATACACAGTTTCTGTTAAATCTGTACATGAAAAACTTACAAGTAATAAGGATAAGCCTATATAATAAAAGAATATATTTTTCACTTTCATATTATTATCTATTTTTCAATGTTAAAAATCTAGCTGTACACCCAAAGAAAGTTGGGTAGTGGATGGAAAAAAGCGTCTTCTTGCTGCCCCATCATGCATATTCACTCCAGGTATGATCCCGTTTGTCTGTATAGTTGCTGGGTCAATTCCACTAAAACCTGTTATTGTTGCCAAGTTTCTTCCTGTAGCATACAAACGAATAGAGTTCATCCACTTACTATCCGCATTAAATCGATATCCTAAAGTAACAACATCCAACTTTAAGTAATCTCCCTTCTCCATAAAATAATCGGTCAATACATTATTACCGGTGCTTATTGCCGCATTCTTTCCATATGCTTTTTTATTGACATTGGCGATACCAGTCTGCAAACCCCAATAAAGATCTTGTACATTATAAAGATCATATCCAAATGCCCCCCGTAAATAAACTGTCAAGTCCCATTTTTTATAGATAAATGTATTGGTTAAAGAAGTAGTAAATTGAGGTAGACCGTTCCCGGTAACCCGTTTATCATCTTCTGTTGCTTGATGGATTGATATCTTTTCTGTGTTTTCCTTGTTCCAAACCAACCAGTCACCATTTTCATCCACGCCTGCGTATGCCCAAGTATAATAATTACCAATACGTTTTCCCTCCTCAATACGCTGTAGATCACCAGGGTTGTTTGGACTTTCAAGCCATCCTACAGGATAATAACTTTGTCCGACGTATTCATTATTAGAAAACTTCAAAAATTTATTACTATTTGAAGCACCCGCAAAGTCGATCGTATAACTAAAATTCCTTGTCTGTACGACAATAGTATTCAAATCCACTTCGACACCGGTATTCCTCATGGTTCCTACATTGACAAATGTTTCTCCAAATAAATAGGGAGGAACAGGCACTTTATAGTTCCCTAAAAGGTCTTGCTGTTTGCGATTATAATAATTCAGAGAACCATTCACACGATTGTCAAAAGCAGAGAAGTCTACACCCACGTTCCAGTTAATGCCCTTCTCCCATTTCAGGTCGTAATTTGGATTACGTGCAGGTCCCCAAACAGTAAAGAAGCTACCGTTATAATAGTAACTGCCAAAACCCTGCATCGTAGAAAGCGAATTATAACTGCCAAAGTCCTGATTTCCGGTAACTCCGATGTCTGCTCGAAGTTTTAAGTCGTTGATCCAGGTTACTCCTTTCATGAAAGATTCTTCACTGGCCCTCCAACCGACAGAAGCTGCGGGGAAGTTACCCCATTTATTATTCATACCGAACTTGGAAGAGCCTTCGCGTCGTAAAGACAAAGTCAAAAGGTAACGTCCTAGGTAGTCGTAACTAACGCGACCAAAGAAAGCAATCAGGCGAGCATCGTTCTTGTAACTTCCCATAGCGTTACGTCCTTCTTCTTTAGCCCACTCCCCCTCTTGCAACTTATTATATGTTAAAATATCCGAAGGGAAATCTTTATTTTCTGCATTCAATCCTTGGTTAAGAAAATATTGGTGTGAATATCCCACCATTCCCCGTAACCGATGCCCATTATTTTCCATAACGTAATTACCCAACCATTCCAACGTCTGCTGGCGCCCTTTACCATAGCTACGACTGGCTTCTCCTGAACGTCCGTTCTGGATTGCTTGAGTACTTGTAGCAGGACGGAACCAAAAATTGAAGTTGTCGTTCTGTTGCTCTGCAAGAGTGATCTGTGTATTTAACGAATGAATAGAGTAACCGTCTTTTGCCAATAGGGGTAAAAGATTTAACCTTACCGTCGCATCCCAATCTAATAATTTAGTATCTCCACCACTTTCTTCCAGCTTTAAGGTTTCAACCGGATTAACCCCAGCGGCCTGTCCTTGAAAACTTTGATATAACAGTGGGTTGTTGGGATTCATTATCGGTGTTGTTGGATTAGCTTCAAAAGCCACTCTAAAAACATCCCAATCTGAGTTATTTCGATAAGCAACACGTGGTGCTATGTTAGCTGAGAATGCTAACAAACCACTGGAAACCGTGTGATTGAGTGAAAAACGCGCACCATATTCCTGACGTGAAGAGCGAAGATCGATTCCATTTGCATCACGATAATCGATGCTTCCCCGATAATTACTGTTAGCGTTACCTCCAGAAACAGTAAATGTGTGTTGATGTAAGAATCCGGTACGACTTACTTCATCTATCCAGTTGGTATCATCTCCCATATCTACTGCCCGACCATTAGGTATCACATATTCCCTAAACTCCTCAGCACTAAGCGGCTCCATCTGATTTTGCATTAAATCAAAGGCAACTGTACCGCTATAAGACGTATGTATGCGTCCGTCTCGATTGCCTTTTTTGGTTGTGATCAGTATTACACCATTGCTACCCCGTGTACCGTATATTGCAGAAGAAGCCCCATCCTTTAAGACATCTATAGACTCAATATCATTCGAATTGATATTTGTCAGGTTCCCTCCCGGTATTCCATCGATTACGATCAGTGGACCTAATCCCGCCGAGCGAGATGATATACCGCGTATCTGAATACTAGCTTGATTGTTTGGATCACCAGTAGCCACATTCGTGATCGAAACACCTGACACTTTCCCTTGTATCATCATTGAAGGGTCAATACTGCTCACGTTAAGGAAATCCTCACTGGAAATATGCGAAATCGCTGAAGTCAACTCTCTTTTCGTCATTGTTCCATATCCAACTACCACAAGTTCTTCTAATGCACGAGTATCTTCCATTAGTATCACATTCACAAAATCACTCTCAGCAATTGAAATTTCTTGGGGCAAATATCCAAGATATGAAATTTGGATAATTGCTTTTTCCTCCACAAGTAAAGAGAAATGACCATCAATATCTGTGACTGTGCCGTTAGTAACATCTTTCTCTACAACATTAGCACCTATAATAGGTTCTCCAAATTCATCGACAACCGTACCGGTAATTTGTTTTCTGTTCTGCTGTGTTGCATCGATACTATGTGTAGACACGATCCGGCTCATCCCTTTCGGGTGCAGGATAATCTGTGTGCCTTTTACTTCATACTCCACATTTTCTGCACTAAACAGACGATTTAAAATAGAAGCGATCGATTCATTTTCAGCTTTAATATCTGTTTTCCTATCTACATCTATTAATTTGCTGTTATAAAAGAAATAAAAGTTGGACTGCTCCTCTATGGTTTGTAGAATTTTTTCGATGGAGTTGTTTTTCATGTCCAACGATATTTTCGTGGTATGAGAATAAGACTGTTCCGCTTGCAATTGAAAAGCAAGAATAAACAATAGCAGGAGTGTTAGTCTCATAGCGATAGGTATTTTTTGGCTGTTTAATATAATATTCATATTCTTACATTGTTATTAAATTCATTATTGGATTTAGTAATCGGTTGCTAAGCGGTAAGGTGAGATTTTCCGCATGGCAATTGCTAATCATGACGGGGGGATGTATTACATTCTCCCGTTCTCTTTTTTCAGTATTTATATTCACATAGGCATTCTTTTTTTGTTATTTTTTACGATTATTACATTTTTAATTTATGGTGCAAGATTCGCTCACCTGCTCTTTATTGTTACGATTCGTTGTGAAAACGTGTCATTATCAAGTTGCTCTTGCCTAGAAATGGAATAGGTGATCGGCGCCGATCGTTTCAAGAGTTCCAGGATATCTTCCAATGTCTCATCCATGAAGGTGGCCGTGTATTCGTAATCTTTCAACTCATCGCCTTCCAAATGAATTATTACACCGAATTTACGGGAGAGCCGCTGCGTGATTGTCTCTAGTTTTTCCCGACGGAACACCATTTTTCCCTCTTTCCAAGCTGTTTCAACGTAGGTATCGGCTTGAAGAATGGTTATATCTCCTGTCTGGATTGTCAAAACAGCTTTCTGACCCTCCATTAGCTCCTTCTTCAATAATCGCGCTGTTTCCACTTCAACGTTTCCTTGAGCTAAGGTCACGTGATAATCCGGTTCATCACTATACGCATTAATATTAAATTCGGTTCCAAAAGCACTTACAATATTGTCACCAGGGATTTTCACATTGAAGCGATTTTTAGCATCTGCAACCACCTTAAAATAAGCTTCTCCCGATAACTCCACTGTCCTCCCTTTTCGTCGGATGAAACGTACCGGATAGGTTAATTCGCTTTTTGCGTTAAGCCACACTTCGCTGCCATCAGGCAACACGGCTTTCGTAATCATGCCGGGAGCAGAGGATAGAGTAATCAGCTCATGGGGATCCGTGTCTCTCATAGGCTGAATGATAAAATGATGGATCAAAAGCAACGGAAGTAGTATAGCCGCAGCTGTCCGGGTAAAATTCCACACCTTTTTTCGAAAAGAGATCATCGCAATTCTTCGAGAGAGCTTATCCCACGCACGAGAAGCATCGATGCTTTGCTGTTTTACCAGATTCTCCGACAAATCGTATAATCGCTGCACCTGCCTAAACTTTTCCCTAAACTCGGGAGAGGATAATAGCAATGCATTAATTTCCGGAACGATATCGTCCGAAAGTTCACCTTTTATATAGGCTAATATATTTGCTTCATCGGTTTTCATCCGCAACAACTTTGTTAAATAACCTGCTTCACGCCTCTATATTAACTTGACGTATGAGAATGAAAACACCCTATGTTAAAATAAGGTTTTTTGTGAAAATCTACACCACTTTTTTAAATAACTTTATAATGTGACTTAGAGCTATTTATTTAGGATCGGGTAATTTTCTGCTTTTGTATTCTTGTATTTGTTCATCACATTGCTCTCTGAGTCCTTCAACTATTTTCTTATATTCTGGATCAGAAGCCAAGTTTTTTGTCTCTAATGGATCTTTTTTTAAATCATATAATTCTTCAGAAGCATCGATAAACCGGTAGCGAAAATATTTCCATCGGTCAGTTCGTATTCCCTCTGATGAAGGTATTTCCTCCTTTTCCCATAAATGTTCGAACAAGATCGCGTTCCTTTTATGGATCTTTCGTTCGCGTTGATAATAATTTACCAGGCTTACTCCCTGGTAATATTCGGGTTCGGGAATCGAGGCCAAATCCAAGATAGTACTTGGGATATCGATATTCAACACAGGTTCTTTCACGATTCCCGATTCTACTCTCGGGTCGTATACAATCATGGGTATGCGGATCGAAGTTTCGTACATCAACCATTTGTCAGCCAATTGCCTGTCACCTAGATAGTATCCATTGTCGCTAGCAAAAATAATTACCGTATTTCCAGAGATACCTTTATCTTCCAATAGCTTACGGATTTTGCCTATTTCGGCATCGACTTGAGTAATCATCCGGTAATACGCTTTTACATATTTCTGGTACC
>JAQUJQ010000073.1 GCA_028680875.1 Eubacteriales bacterium | reverse complement strand
ATCAATTTTCAAAAAGAATTGCAGAAGGAAGCGCACCCAGTGTCGATGTATGCTTGGAAGATGATATCAATTTGGCAAAGGAGGTCTCCCCGGATTTGTACATGAAGCTGGATCTTTCCAAAATTCCCAATTACAAGGAGCTGTATGACAAGGCTATCGATCCATCCGGATTGGGACTTGCTTTCAATTGGGGCGCCTACGGGATCTGCTATCGAACAGATCTTGTACAAACTCAGCCAACCTCCTGGAAAGATTTTTGGAAAGATGAATATGCTAAAAAAATTGCAATCAACAGGATGGAGGACACAGGAGGCGTTCAGTTTTTTATACAGACCAACACACAGAATGGTGGGACCTATGAAAATGCTGAACCCGGATGGGTCGCTTATAAAGAATTGGCAGGAAATTTAAAAACCCTGTCAGCGTCTACTGCTAACATGGCAGATATGTTTACCACTGGAGAAATCAGTATTGCGCCTTGGTGGAGCGGAAGAGCCTATGGCTTGAAAGACGATGGTGTACTGGTGGATTTTGTTACACCGGAAGAAGGTGCCTATGCCTGCGTTACGGAACTCAGCATTCCGAAAGGAGCAAAAGCGCCCAACCTAGCTCATGCATTTATTAACATGTGTTTGGATGCTGATTATCAGAAAACAATGGCAGAAATTATCATTTATGGTCCAACCAATAAAAATACCGTGATTACCGATAAAGCGTTGCTGGAGCGGATTGTTTACGGCACAGACCAGGTAGACGATTTGATTTTCGCAGATTGGGCTGCACTTGATAAGGTACATGCGGATTGGATTGACAGGTTTGACAGAGAAGTTGTTCCCATCGTTGGAAAATAAAAATTAATTAATAATACAAGGTGCTAAATAGGGATTGCCCGTTGCCGGTTCGTTCTCCTTCTATATTGAATGGGCCGGCATTTTATTGACAGAGTGGCCGTCTGCAATGCCTATCGGGAATGCAAGGTAAGCCGTAAATTGAATGGGTCGCTTGGAATCTATATTGCAAGTAAAAGATGAAATATGGTAATATAATGAAAAAAAGGGAAGATAAATGAGGTAGGCAAATGGCTCGTAACCAGCAGATATTACAATTTATCAATGAACGAGGGCATGCGACGACGATAGAGTTGAGCAGAGCTTTTGGCATAGGAGAAAGCACAGCAAGGCGAACTCTTGCAAGGCTAGAGAGCGAAGGCTTGATAGAGCGATACCATGGAGGGGCTTTGTCTTTAAGAGGGAAACAATCTCTGGTCTATTCCAGAATGCGGCAACATTCAGAGGTTAAAAAAAAGATCGGGCAGGCAGCAAGCCGAATCATACCTGAGGGATCGACTATCCTACTGTTGGGAGGGACGACAATCCAGGCAATATGTCCATATATTAGAGAAAAACATTTAACTGTTATTACAACCAATATGCTTGTGTTTGATGAGTTGAAGGATTGTGCGAATATTAATTTAATCTTACTAGGCGGTGTATACGACCATCAGGAAGCGGAGTTGTCCGGAAACCTGCCGGGGATGAACATGACCCATATGCGGTCAGATTATCTGTTTATGGGAGCATACTCCTTTGATGAGAAGCACGGTTTCGTTGTGGCTAATTTTTTAAACCAATTTTATCATAGATGTATGGAAGCCAGTGATAAGGTCTGCCTGTTAATTGATAGTTCCAAGTATAAATCTGGCGGGACGACGATTGCTGCCGCACCTGAGATGGTCGACTATCTGTTTACTGATTCAGAATTGGCGGAATCGGCGAAAAAAAGCTTTACCATGCAGGGAGTTCAGGTTATTCTTTGCGATCAGGAATAAGGTTCAAAGAGGAAAATCCCGGTTAATACATAACTTTAATAGACAGCTGTCGCTCTTCAACCTCCTATGGTAGAATATACTAAACTATTATAGGAGGTTTTATAATTAAATATTTAATGTTTTAGAATATTTTAAAAATTCTTTAAATACCCCTTAAGACAACTGATGTATACTTTAATCAAATGTAGGAAGGAGGATTGGAAATGTCGAAACACAAAATGACCGGCAAGACAAAGCTGATTTGGATATTATTACTGATTGGCTTTGCGGCAATGGAATTCCCTGGAGTTTTTTTCTTTCATGATAAGGTTGACCCATACATCTTTGGATTTCCATTTATCTATGGTTATATTCTATGTTGGTGGGCTTATATGTGCATCATTCTTTTCTATGCCTATAGAACCAGGTGGGGGCACCCTGAAGGTGAAGGAGGCGATGATAAATGACAGGATCTAATATCGGAGCTTTAGTAATTATTGGATTGTTTATGTTGATTCCCTTGGCAATGGGTGCAATTGCCGGCAGAAAATCAATCCCCACAACAGAGGATTTCTTTGTACAAGGAAGGGGAATGGGTTCCGTAGCTGTGTTCTTTACAGTGGCAGCTACCTGGTGGAGCGCATTCGCATTTATGGGATCGAATGCCTACTTTTACCTGAAGGGGCCTCTCTATTGGACGGCAATCGCATGGAATATATTTTTTGGTATACTTTACTTTGTGGTAGGAAAAAGAGTTTGGTTTCTTGGTAAGACAAACAACTATATAACACCAAAGGACTTTTTCAAGCATCAATACGGTTCAGAGGCTTTAGGTAATATTATAGCAATAATCATGTTGCTATTTACCCTACCGTATCTTCAGATTCAGCTGACAGGAGGTGCCTATCTGATTGAAGTGGCTTCCGGTGGAATCATTAATTTTAAACTGGCTGCCTTAATGTTCTATTTGGTTATCATTATCTATGTGTGGTCCGGAGGTTTACGGGCAGTGGCATGGACGGATATCTTCTACGGCATTCTGCTGTTCTTCGGAATGATTTATGGTGGTATGTACATAGCTAATCTCTTAGGTGGAACGACAGAAATGTTTGAACAGATAAGGGTCTTAAAGCCTGAAAATTTAGCCTTACAGGAAAATGCGTGGATGGCATGGTTGGCTATGTTTATCATTACCCCGGTAGGATCTTTTATGGGGCCTCAGCTGTGGACCAGGATGTACGCTGTTAAATCAGCCAGACTTTTTAATTTGATGCCCTTCCTTCTTGGTTTAGCAGCTATTGCTTATATTGGTTCCATGTTGGTGGGGAATTCTGCCGTCGTGTTGGAGCCTGGCATTGAACAGGCAGATAAAGTTTTACCTGTTATTCTTTATAAATATGCTCCTTTTATCCTGGCATCCTTTATTATTGCCTGTGGAGCTGCTGCAGCCATGTCTACAGCAAATTCACAGATCCATTCTATGTCTGCTGTCTATACGGTAGACTTCCATAAGGCCTATATCAATCCCAATCTCTCTGAGAGAAAGCTGGTATGGGTTGGCAGATGGTGTATTCTGGTTTTGTCGGCTATTGCTTATGTAATGGCATTGTATGTACCCGGCCTTTTGGTCAATATCGGCCTGGTTGCCTTGGCGGGAACGGCACAGGTTATTGTTCCTACTGTAGGTGCTTTATTTTGGAAGAAATCCACTGTCGCCGGTGCGATTTCGGGAGTCTTGGTGGGCGTTATACTGCTTTGCCTTTTCACGTTCGTACCCGGAACTGTTCCCGGACCCTTCGCCTTTGGTGGCGGCGGCTTGCTTTCGTTGCTGTGTAATATCGTTGTATTCATCGTGATCAGCAATGTTACAAAGCCAAGATCGAAGGAACTTATGGATGAGTTGGAAAAGCAATATGATGATTTCTATGCTAAGAAATACTGATTTTTAGTAATCTATATCAATCATGACCGCCGGCTGAGCCGGCGGTTTGCTTATCAGAAGCAATCTGATAAGCCCTTGGCATCCTGCAAAAGTATAGCATATCCAGAATAAAATGCGTGGGAACACGCAAATATAAGAAAGAGCTACTGGCGGACAGCCAATAGCTCTTTCTTGCGGTTACTATTTGATTAAAGACGAAATGCTTCTTTTGGTAACTCCATCAAATTAAGAAAAATGGAAGCATAGCCAGCGATACTTTTCTCCATATAATCAATTCGTACTTTATCTTCGGGTGTATGTATATAAGGTTCTTGCATTGGTGAATAACCAATTGCCGGTTTATGATCCGTCACACAAATCTTCGGCATGTCCGTACCAAAAGACCAATACTGATACTTCACAGGTTGATTGACGGCTGCAATTCCTCGTGCGACAGCTTGCACGAAAGAATGATTCTGTGGAATCTTATAAGATTCTTTTACATTAGCAAAGGTTATAGATTTCCCTGTGTAAAAATTTCTTTCATATTCAGCTATTTTTACCTCTGCTTGAAAACCGGGTTCCTCCTTCTTAAGTACATCAATGATCTCTTGAATTTGCTGCACGCACATATCCGGTGTTTCCTCAGGAACAAAGCGCCTATCTAGCAGGAAATCACAACGGTCTGGTACAATGCAGTTTGCGTTAGGACTGCAACCAATCATGGTAAGGGTAATGGTGGATCGACCAAGATCCGGATCGGTCGGGAACTTCTTGGGCAATTCATTCGCTATGCGATCAATCAATTTATTCGCCATAAAAACTGCATTGACTCCTAACCAGGGGGAACTTCCATGACAGGCTTTTCCAAAGACGCTGACGAGGATTTCCATTCTACCACGATGCCCCAAGGCGATTTTAAGTTTGGTGGGTTCGCAGGATATGACCCCATCGTAATCCAGACCTTTTTTGGGAAAGGTATCATCAATTAGCTTGATTGTACCGATCTGATCGCCACATTCCTCCATGGTTACACCGGCAACCATGAAATTCCCTTTCAGTAAAGTGCCTTGCTGCCTTAGCTTTAACAACACTTTACCGGCGTAGATTTGACAAGCTAGTCCGCCTTTGACGTCACTAGCTCCCCGGCCATGAATTACTTCGGTCATTTCTTTTTCATCCATATCTTGATTATCCACCTTTGATACATCGATCTCGGCACCATATGGCTTATATTTTCCCCAGAGGGAGTGCTCTCCTTCGGGAACGGTATCCATATGGCCATTATACATAATGGTTGGGCCAGGTTCCTGCCCATTGATAATCCCTATAATATTACCCCAATCATCACGGAAAACTTCGTCATAGCCTATCTCTTTCATTTTGTTGAGATATAGATCTGATACTTCTTTTTCTTCTCCAGATAGGGAACGTACACGGATTGTTTGACACGCAAAATCCACAGCTTCAGGCTTTAACTCTGTTGCTATCTCCTGTATCTTTTTATAATATTGTTTCATTATCCTTATCTCCAATCATCCGCATTTATCAGTACTTACTTTTCATACACAATTTTTCCATCAATCACCGTCATATCTACAGTAATGTCCTTAATATTTTCTGGGGGTGTATCAAGGAGAGATTGGGATAATACTGCCAAGTCGGCAAGCTTCCCTACCTCAATTGAGCCTTTTCGATCTTCGCCAAAACTGGCGTAAGCCCCATTGTACGTAAACATTCTAAGAGCTTCTATGATAGATACTCTTTCCTCCGAGTTGATGACCTGTCCAGTTTGGGTTTCACGATTGATTGCTAGGTGCATATTCAAAATAGGGTTAGAAAAAGTGATTGGGCAATCGCTGCTTCCTGCAACCATTATTCCTCGATTCAAAAAGCTTTTAGCAGTAAACATTTTAAATGCCCTCTCTTTCCCATAATTTTTCATGTAACCATCGCCGAATTCATATAGAAAGATTGGGTTTGCGATTGGTATTATGCCAAGCCTTTGTATACGAGTAAGCAGGTCATCGTTTATCATGGCACAGTGTTCAATTCTATGGCGATGATCTTCTTTTGGATAAGCAACCAGGGCTTTTTCAATGGCATTTACAATCATTGTAACTGCTTTGTCCCCTACAGCATGGGAAGTGACTTGCCAGCCAGCGGCATGGGCTTTCATAATGATGCTATCCACTTGCTCTTGACTCATGCTAAAGATACCGGAATCCTGTGGGTTGCTAGTATAGGGCTCCAATGTTGCAGCAGTGGGACCACTGCTGCTCCCGTCAATCATCAATTTAACAGGCCCCAACTTAAACTGCTCATTTCCAAAGCCGGTATGAAGGCCAATTTGGGTGTATTCCTTCACAAAGTTCAAATTTTCAACAAAGGAGAAGATCATCGAGTAAAGTCGGATTTGAAGCTTGTTTCGTTTTATGGCCTCCTGTATTGCACCCATTTGTATGAAACCATAGCCGCCGGAATCATGGACAGTGGTAATTCCTTCTTGGATCAGCTTATCGTTTGCTGCTTCCATAGCATCGATTAGCTCCTCCTTAGACGGTTGAGAGGTTTTAAGAATTTTCATATGAGCATTTTCCTTCATAACTCCTGTAATATGACCATTTTCTCTTTCCATAATGCCACCTTCGGGATCAGGAGTTAGGTCAGTGATTCCCGCCAACTCCAGGCTCTTACTGTTATGAGTTGATATATGAGCACATACTCTTGTTAAAATCACCGGATGGTCCGGTGCTGCTTCATCCAAATCCCACTTGTTCGGATGCCTTTTTTCCGCAAGTTTTGAATGATCGTAGCCCCAACCTCGAATATATTGTCCCTTTGGTGTGACTTGAGCCGCCTCCCTTATGAGGTTTTTAATCTCCTCTATGGATGAAACTCCGGGAGAGCGACAGTCAATCGCAAGGGAATTTGCACCCAGTACTGCCATATGCAAGTGAGAGTCAATTAAACCAGGGATCAAGCTTCTGCCCTTTAAATCCACTTTTCTTGTATTGCTGCCTGCATAAGCTAAGACTGCTTCTTTAGAACCGATATGAATAATTTTATTGCCTTTTATTGCAATTCCATCAACCACGGAATTGTTCTGATTCACCGTAATAATGGGCCCGTTAAAAAAAATAATATCTGCTTTCATAGGAACCTCCAATCTAAAACCAGAGCAAAAGCACCCTTAACTCACATTTTAAAATAGTCATAAGGGGAACACAACCGAACAGAAGAGATTTTAGAAGATCTTAAAGAATCTTTAAAGTAATCATAATTTTCTAATTATTTATTTTCTGCTAATAAATTATGATTGAATTTGTAACCTACGCCACGGACACTTAAAATATATTTTGGGTTACTTGCATTGCATTCAATCTTTTTTCTCAGTGTGCTAATGTAAACCATAACTGTACGGGAATCCCCTTCCAAACTATTCATTTTCCAGACATGTTCATATATTTGGTCGGCAGAAAAGATTCGTTTCGGACTTTTGATAAACAGTTTTAATATATCAAATTCTTTAGCAGTCAAGTTTACAAGTTCTTCATTGACAAAGACCTCACG
>JAQUJQ010000072.1 GCA_028680875.1 Eubacteriales bacterium | reverse complement strand
ACTTTTCTGGGTGACAAATAGCCTATTAAATCTGGCAAATCATAGCTCGTTAATGATCCAGCAACAATATAATTCGATAATTCATCATTAAAAAGTTTATTTTCAACAATTGATTGATAGGAGATTAGCGGATCAATAAGAGAAATAGTTTGAATAGATTCATCCATTACGGCAGCATGTAGTAGGGTAGGGCATATTTTCCCGAAAGCAATACCTCCAATCTTTTTTGCATCAACGTCATTTCTCTGTTTTAAAAAGTTTGCAACTCTCACTACATCCCCTGCTTGAATTCCTACTAAACTTCTACCAATCAACATGGCAACAGAACTGTTTCCTTCAGTTTCTCCCGTACCGATTACATCGGGAACCGCCACAATATATCCAGCATTTACTAATTGTTCAATTTTTCCGCCTGTTTGGGAATCCGCATTTTTACCGTGGGGATGGATATAAATTACGGTCGGAAACAGGCTTCCTTTGCCCGGTACAAATAACAGCAACGGTATAACACACTTTCCTTCACCTGCCAAAGCGTACATTTCTACGGAATAGCCATCTCTTTGATATCTGCCACGGAAAACAGACTCCGTAACTACATCTGGGGGTATATACCCTGAAAGATTTTGTGCTTTTGCGTGTATATTATCAAGGTGAGCATGTATATTTTTTCTGGAGATATTTAGGTTATCAACGAGCTTTTTCGACTCTTTACTATTGATACTAGAAACCGTTTCTGCATTTTCAAAAGCGGTTGTAGTATTACCTGTTTTTGTAACGGTTAATTCAGAAAGATCAGACAACATAACTTCTTCATCTTTTGGATTACCTGGGATATCTAGGTGTTCTTGAAAAAATGCACAAATATTCTCCCTAAATTTTATAGTATAACCATGGCCATAATCATCTTCTACTAACTCGACCTTACTCCCGGCTTCCAGAATATTATACATATTTTTAACTTCGGAATACGT
This sequence comes from Eubacteriales bacterium, assembly GCA_028680875.1. Lineage (GTDB taxonomy): Bacteria > Bacillota > Clostridia > Peptostreptococcales > Anaerovoracaceae > JAQUJQ01. The sequence continues at coordinate 6,347 of JAQUJQ010000072.1, read as the reverse complement.
TTCACGTGCGCCCTGAATGCTGAAAAAATCACGTGTTCCTGCGCATATCATCACTGAATTTGGTGCCCTGACCTCCAATAAATCGGCGTGGGTAATTCCTTTTAAAACACCGTGATAAAAGTTTTGTTCTGCATCTTGTGGTCCAATTGACTCTAGCAAACGCCTGAATCCGGTAATGTAATTTACGATTGCTCCGGCTTTAATACGTTCATCAAATGCATATAAGTATGCAGCTTGCGTTCCTCCTCCGGATTGTCCGGTGACTCCTAACCTTTGCGGATCGACTTCATCTCTGGTGAGCAGGTAATCGATTCCCCGTATACCATCCCATATAAAATACCTAGCTATAGATGTGCCTGAAATGAGTGTTTGAGTGCCAAGATAACTGTGTTCACGTGTTATGGCTCCGGCTCCGAGCAAAGATATCTTTTTATCGGGATCATACAATTGAATCCGTTCACCCTGACTTATCGGATCTATAGCCAAAACAATAAATCCCTTTTTTACTAGATTCAAAATCATAGTCTGATAAGATTTGTTTCTGAAAGCATCCATTGTGTGACCGCTGGTAAAAAGTATGGCCGGCTTTTTCCCTTTTCCATCGGGCAGATAGATACAACCGGTTACATAAAATCCAGGTAAAGATTCATATATTATTTTTTCTATTTTATAACCCGCTTTTTTTATGGTTCCTGTTACTTTTGTATTCAACGCTGTTTTTTCAGGGAACGGTCCGACAGTTTGCCATAAAACATCTTTTATTTTCTTTTGTCTGTTAACAACATCTGTTTTTGTTTTTATGTTATTAATTTCACTATCTCTTTGATCGAAGTAGGAGAAAGCTTGTTGATTTAAGTGGAGCCTTAACATATTCTTTCCATCAGACCAGTTTATCCAGTTGTCAAGGACGTTCAGGTTCTCTACCTCTTGTCCGAATACCTGATAGGAGTTGAAAATAACAAAAGCAATCAATAGATTTGCTTTTAGCAACTCTGTAACAGAAATCTTTTTCATTTTCTATATGTTTATTTAAAATGCACTTTATTTGTTTGATTACACATACGGCAAAATTTCTCAAATTCATTTTTATATTTCTCCAAATCCGATCCTTCGATTTTTCGTCCGGACATTGTCACGGGATTGATGAATGTAATGTTTTTGCCGCTTAGTGCTGTTGCCAGAGAAACATCTCCCCAATTGAGAAACCCGGGAAGATGAATAGCCATGCTGAAAAAATCAATGGAATCGCGATTATCAAATAAGTAACTAAGCGGAACATCGCGCAGCACGAGAGTATCTATGTTACCAGCCATTGCACTAAGGAATAAACCCGCGACCCCAGCTTCTCTTACTCCGTCAAAAGCAATGTGCCCTGCTTGGAAATCCTTTTTCAAAAACTTAACAAGTAAATTTAATTCTTTTACCCATTCACCGAGAATCGTTTTTCCCAACCAGATTTCCGATCTCGCAAGCGTGTGAAAATAGGCAGTTTGATTGTGAATTTTGTTCAACGATAATTCTCCCATACCGGTCAAATCGACTACGGCGATACCCTTTCCTTCACTTTTTAGTGCAGCAACCTGATGTGATGTTTCATTCTTACCTTTGGGGTTTAATACGATAACATATTCAGCGTTAGCTGATTTTGGCCTTGTGATCAAAACCGGAATTAATTTCTGATCGGATGTTTCTAATGCGATTTTTTCCCATCCGTCAGTAATCCCGTAGGTGTGAACTTTTTTTAATTCTTCTTTATCATTGATTCTCAATATGTCGATTAAATCTTTTCTTTTTTGAATTATGTCAATTGTTTTAGTTTGCAAATAGGATGTTCTCAATTGGTCTCCCTTTATCTTACAGTATTCGGCTGTGCTTATCACTTTTTCATCCCTTTTCATGTTTTGAAATGTCATCAGATTTTCTGCAGGCACAAGGTCGAATGTTTTTTCTTCTTTGGCTTCACCGGATCCTTTATTCTTTAGTTTCATATCAAACCACCCAAGCATTGCCTTTCTGTCTTCTGGATGGTACCCATGGGGCAGGTCGTAAGTTCGATAAGTGATATCGTTTTCTCTACCGGTTAACTTGAAAATCGGTCTTGCGTTGTTGACACTCCTTATCATTTCCACCGGAAAGAAGGCCGAGTTTGAGTCCTGATTATGGTTGCACGGCATAATAGCTGTTGTCAGTGCCAAGACGGCGGCTTCTTCTGTAAAGGTCAATCCGTCAATCAGCATCTCACAGACGCAATTTGAATTCATAATGTAAGACTCAAAAGTACCGACACTGACAACCGGGACTGCGGCTTTTATTCTTTCATCCATGGCTGCGACCCACATGGTTTGGTTGCCGCCTCCGCTTGCACCGGTCGCACCAATTTTATTGGAATCGACGTAGGGTAAAGAGCAGAGTAGATCAACTCCGCGTATGTTGTCGGATATCTGTACTCCCATCAAAGACTCGCCTATATTCATAAGAGAAGCTCCGAGATTTGCCCCATGATATTCGAAATTACCGTGTACGGTAGTCCTTTCCCCTGCACCCCAGGGATCAATCCCTAAAGCAACATAACCGTTAAGAGCCAACGTATGCGCGACAGATTGGTAGGCGTCGTATAATCTTCCATTTGCTGAATGGCCGCACATAACTATTACTCCGGGAAAAGGCCCTTGCCCTTCTGGAATATATAGGTTTGCGGTTGCATAGATGCCGGGACGGGTTTGGAAATAAATGTTCTTAACGGTATAGCCGGACATTTTTATGCTTTTGGTTTCCTTACTATTAATGGGAAGTTGATGATTAATATAAACTCCGGCTTTGCGTATAATTTCTTTTCTTAGATTTGTCTTGTAAACATTCCAATCTTTCAAATTATCGGGTAAGCTGTGCGACGCAAACTTTATAAAGGCTTCATTTTTTAGTTGAGTCTCTACGAGGTTGGTTCGATTCGTAGCGAGAACTAACGGGAGAGTATCGGATTGAACAACCTGAGTTGGTTGTGAATCTTTTGAAAATGGACCTATTGTGTAAGCAAAAGCCGTATACACAATAAACGAAAAACAGACAAGAATTATTTTTTTCATTTTATGCTGAATTGATGTTTTATAGAAACAGGTATTTTTCAATAGATGGTTATATTTATCATTTTATCCATTCGATAAACAGGTTTTCCAGGTTTTCAGTTAATTCCGATGACGATATTGTTAATTGTTGTTTGGCAGAATGGTTATTATATGCCTCCTCAATGATTGCTGTATCTCCGCTGTCGCTTACGTGAGTAATATGTTTATTTCCGGCCATAAAAAGTCTTCTTGGAGCTAATGTAGCAGCCAAGTCTGGCAAATCATAAGCGGTAAGTGCCCCGGGTACTATGCTATATACAAATTTCGACTCATAGAAACGATTTTCTGCAATGGAACGATAGGAAGGATATGGATTGATTAACATCAGCCGGGAAATGATTGGATCAAAGGCGGCCGCATGCAGCAAGGCGGGCGACAACTCTTCCTGTGCAACACAATAAATATCGGTAACGGTCGTGTTGTTTTTATCAAAAAGATGGGCCAGCTTGATAACATCCGCAGCTTGAGTTCCCACAATGCTCTTTCCCGTAAGCATAGCCATATAAAAGAAATTATATGAAACGTCATTGATAAAAGCGTCTCCTTTGAATTGTCTATCGCTAAGTTCTCCTATTCCCAGCAAATCTGCTGCAAGAACAGTAAATCCTTTTTTCGTCAATAATTCGATTTCATTTTCCTTTATATTCGATTTCCCTTCTGGGTGTAGATACATTACTACTTTATTGTTCGTTTTATCCGGAACATATAGAACATAAGGAATTGGATAATTGCCTTCTCCTTTTACAAAATACTTTTCAAGAGTATAATTCCCTTTCTTGGTCTGATAAGTAAGCACGGGTTTATCCGTAAAAAGAGGTTTTCTGTATCCGGAAAGTTTCTGAGCAGAGAGAATGACATTTGAAAAATGATTTATGGAATTCTTTCTTGATTTTTCTAGCGCATTAATGTTTTTTCTTACTTCCATTAGATTAAGATCAAATACTGTGTTGCTGTTTAATGATGATGCTAATTGTCCTGTAGAGGTTTTTTGCAACTCTTCTGCCGATACATATTCTACTTCCTCTTCAATAGAAGAGCCGGGAAGGTTTAAATGTTTTTGAAAGAAAGCGTATAAGGCCTCCCTGTTTTTCTTTGTATAGCCGTGTCCATAGTCTGCTTCTATCAATTCAATATTTGCTGGACTTTTAAAAATGTCAAAAACTTTTTTCGACTCTCTGTATGTTTCACGCGATCCTTCTATATTGAAGAAGTCTCCGGTATTTGCCATTATTAGTGTGGGTTTGGGAGCTCTCGCTATAATAAAATCAGCATGATCAATTCCCTTTAGTATCCCATGGTAGAAGTTTTGTTCTCCGTCTTGTACTCCGATTGAACCTATAAGCCTTCTGAAGTTAGTTATATAACAGGCGGGTGCTGATGCCGTTACTCTATCGTCTAGAGCTGATATATATGCTGTCTGAGTACCGCCACCCGATAGTCCGTGTACGCCAATTCTTTTTGGATCAACTTCCTTTCTGCTAATCAGATAATCTATCCCACGGATTCCATCCCAAACAAAATAACGAGCGATTGACTGAGAAATCAAGGATATTTGAGGTGAGGGATAGGAGTGCTCTTTAGTTGAACTCCCAATGATTGATTTTTGTGTCGTTGAATTATAATACTGCAGACGCTCACCTTGTCCAATTGGGTCAATTGCCAGAACTATAAATCCTTTCTTTACCAAATTCAATAAAGGAAGTTGGTATAAAGGATTTCTGTATACTTCGGAGGTGTGTCCAGAGCAAAAAAGTATTGCAGGAGCCGGTTTTTTAACTTTGTCAGGAATAAACAAAGACGCAGTAACATAGAAATTAGGTAATGATTCATATATTATGTTTTCAATAACATAACCCTCCTTTTTTACTTTTCCGGTAATTTGAGCATTTAATCTTGTCTTTTCCGGAAAAGCGCCTAACACTTCCCAGATGACCTGTTTTATATGGGACTGTCTTTGTTGCCATCCCTGTAGGGTAGTTATTTTTTTAACCTCCAATTCTCTGGAATCAAGAAGGTTGTATGTTTCATTCGCCAGATGACGGTACATGGAATTAAATGCATCTCTATGATCCATCCAATCCAGCACACGCGTATCATTATTTTGTGCTGTGGATTCAAAGGCAAATCCGTGTAGTAAAAGGATTGATAATAAGCAGAAAAGGTAAATTAAATTTAATCTCCTCAAAATGTTGATAGTTCTTTTCATGGTTCAGTCAATGCATATTTTATGAGTCTATCTGTAACTTCGTATATAAACCAGAGTTGAATGTTTCAACTCATTCAACTCTGGCTGGATGTTAGCTTTTAATATCCCGGGTTTTGCTCCAGTAAGCTATTTTTCTCAATTTCACTTTGAGGTATTGGGAGGAGATAATCTCTCGGTTCTTTAAAGTTCACTTCCTTCCATAATAAGATCTCATAGGTTTTTGTTCCGTCAGGTTTTTTAGTGATTTTCATTCTTGTAAAATCCTCGTTCATTACTTGCGGAGCAATTTTCAATCTTCTTATATCGAACCAGCGATGTTGTTCAAAGACAAGCTCTATACGGCGTTCATTAACAATTCTATTAAATAAAGCCTCCCCACTTTCTGTTATTTCGGGCATATTCACGCTTGGTCTTTTTCTCACCATATTTACATATTCCCTTGCGGTAACTTCGTCTCCAAGGAAGTAAGACGCTTCAGCATAGTTTAACAGCACTTCAGCGTATCTGAACCAGGTGTATGGTGTTTGCGACATATTGTTCCCGCTTGGGTTATCTATTCTCTCATTACAGAATTTTCTTGGGTAATAGCCGGTTTGAGTGGCATTCCAACCGGAGACCGGTCCTTCATTTGAGTCTTTGCCACCCGGGAGGAAAGTTTCCACTTCACGTCCCTTCCAAAACATACCGTCGTGGAGTATGGATGCATAAAACCTAGGATCCCTATCCACATAAGGATTTTGTGGATCATATTGCGGGTCATTTTCAGGTAGCAATCCTCGTATGGTTTCATAATCGTCAACCAGGTTTTGTATGGGATGAATTTGTCCGAATCCATTATATCCGTTTGGATACGAACTTAATTCGATATATGCAGCTTCTTTGGTTATAAGCTGATTATAGGGTCTTTGCCAGATAGCTTCCGAGTTATAAATATTTTCTTCGAGAAACAGGGTTCTGTAGTCAGGAAAAAGAGAATATTTATTTAAATCGATGATCGCTTTTGCAGCATTAGCGGCATC
>JAQUJQ010000071.1 GCA_028680875.1 Eubacteriales bacterium | reverse complement strand
AAGTCCATGGTGTTGGGAATGATACGATTATGAAGTTCCATGGCCCATTGTGCCAAAATAGCCTCCTTGTAGGATTCCAAAGTCAAGCCGTCAAAAATACCATCCTGCATAAGAATCTCCATTTTATTCGGATATTGATCAAAAGCACAAAGACTTTCCCATACTGTAGCCGGAGCCTCTCCAAAATAGCGATCCCGTTCCTCCTGTGTATATGCTTGATATACATCTTCTTCACTCCGATACGCTCTACCTTTTTCCAGGTAAAATGCCTCTTCATCATGTGCTTTTGAAAGAGCCTTCTCCAATTCCTCGGAAGATTTTTCCGCCTCCAATGCAGCCTTAATCCCATCCAACATAGCTAAATACGCTGTTGCCAATACTAGATAGGTATTACTTTTCGGACTGGGCGAACGCAACTCAAATCGTGCACAAAGAGGATTCTTTTCATCGCGAATCAGGGCAACCAAAACTGTTCGGTTTCGTGATGGGTTCTCTGTACGATGACCCAACGAAGTTACTACACAAACGGGAGCTTCAAATCCGGGTTTTAAGCGGTTCAGTGCATCGTTAGTGGATGCGATAAATGGATTAATAATTTCATAATTTTTAAGGATTCCCATTAATGCACCAAAACCAATAGGTGTTAAGAAGTGTTTTTTCATATCCTTGGGGGAAAACAGATTGACTGTTCGTCCATCTTTCAGCTTGGCTGCCACCCCCATGTGAGTATGCTTCCCGTTTCCCGACACACCATCTATAGGTTTTGCCATAAAAGTAACATCCAGACCATGTGCTCTGAAAATATCCTTAATTACATAGCGTATATGAAGCTCGTTATCTGCTGACTGAAGGAGAGTGCTAAATCTCCAGTCAATTTCCAACTGCTCCATAATGTGATCATACTGGCCGGAATTACCCAACTTGGCTTTGATTCCACCCACCTCTTTATGGCCCATTTCCACACCGAAACCATATCTGTCCAAAAATAACAGTGTTTTTTCAAGAGCGGTTCGTACAGGGCCTCTGGTTCTTTGCCAATACTGTTCTTTTAATTCCTGCGAAGTGGAAAGCTGTTGCCGGTCTGCCCGGTCTTCCGGAGTCTTTACCCAGAATTCCAGCTCTGTTGCTCCGGTCATGACAATTCTTTCAATGTCATCTGCTGAATCAATATCCAGATATTGAAAAACATATGGATGTTTCTTTAAAAGTTCCAGCAAATCCGTTCGAAAGGCTTCGGTTGTATCACGTAGGATGACCCGTGAGCCAACCTCTGCTGTATCGTTATGAAGCAGGAAGGAAGGTATACGTAGAGTACCTACCGGCAAACCGCTCCCCTGACAAATATGCTGAAAATTATAATCGACAAACCAATTTGAATCCAAGTCAGGGATGATGTCTACCTTGGCATTATTTAAGGCAGCTATCTTCGGTAAGACCACACTGGATCCATCTGTCTGTACACCTTGTTGGAAAAACTGATCCATTTCTTTAATAAATAATTCAACCGGAATTTTTTCATCCGTATCGTGGCCACCTATGTCAACACCAACCAGGGATACAAATTTTACTTCCGGATGTTTTCGCAATATGCGAATGATTTCTTCTTTGCTATGAAATCCCTTTGGAATGGTAAACAGCATCTGATCCAGATCCATAAGCCTGCCTCCTTTCATATTTTTTTCTCTGAAAGGGACGGTCCTTTCGGAACCGTCCCAATTACTATAATCGTACATTCCTATCAACAACAAAACACATTACTGAACGACTTCGTCCTCAGGCTGAATATCTTCTTCTCCCGGGTCAAGCAGGTTCAGGTAACGATTGAGTTCATCCAGATACTTGCCATAATTGGTCCAATCACCTTTTTTCTGCGCATCAACTGCATTATTATACGCATCCACTGCGTTTCGAATCAAGGCATCCACAGTCATCATATCATCCGGTGTTGTAATATCTGTACCGGGTTCCGGGGTTTCAGCATCTCCGTTCAACGGGGTTCCGGAACCGTCACCGAACATGGTATCCAAGGCTTGTGCAAGAGTAGGTTCGTAGGCAATCCGGTCATTGTAGTAGATAATAACCCTCTTAACCTCAGGTAAGCTGCTATTGGTAGCTTCCAAATAAACCGGTTCAACATAGACTAAAGAATCCTCAATGGGAATGACAAACATGTTTCCTCTGGTATAGCTGGATCCGGCGGAGCTCCACAAAGTAAATTCCTTGGAGATGTTGGTTTCCTGATTGATAAATCCTTCAATCTGCAGAGGACCGTAGATTATCTTAGACTTGGGCAATTGGAAGAGAATGATATCTCCATAATGTTCTCCATCGTTTCGAGCTACCAAAAGTCCGGTCATATTCTTCTTTCCGTAGGGAGTATAGGGAATGGAATTAATGAATTCCACATCCTCTTCACCGGGAATCTTCATAATATAATAGTTCGGAGACATTTGCTGTTCGTCCATTCCATAGATCTCCTTGGAGATCTCCCATCGATCCTCCGATTGATAGAATACCTCAACATCGGTCATGTGATACTTGGTATAGATGCCGGCTTGAATGGTAAAGAGCATATTCGGGTAACGGATGTGCTTCTGTAAGGACTCCGGCATTTCATCGAAATCTTTAAATAGTTTGGGGTATATATTCTTTAAGGTATTTGCGATGGGGTCTTTATCATCCACAAGATAAAAATTCGTATCACCGTTATATGCATCCACCACTACCTTGATAGAGTTTCGGATGTAATTCACATTGCTTTCCGGACTAAAAGGTTCAGAATAGGGATAATATGTGCTATAGGTATAAGCATCCAACATCCAATATAACTTCCCATCTACAGTAACAATATAGGGATCTGCATCGTAACTAAGGAAGGGAGCTATGGTCATTACCCTGTCTTTTATATTCCGGTTGATGATAATTTTAGAATCTTTACTAATGTTATTGGAAACTAAGATCTTTAAGCTTTGCTCCCGAATAGCAAACAGGGTCCTGTTTAACAGATTAAGATTGATTCCCGCATCCCCATCATAAGTTGCATATACATTTTTATCTCCGCTGGGATAGTCGAATTCCAATTCATCTGTATTAACAATCACATAGTTTTTAGTCAATTCGCCAAAATATATTTCCGGATGGTTGATATCAATTTCCTCTACCTCAGAAATGGGTGGGATGCTGTCGATCAGCAAATCCGGTTGTCCGCTTTCTGTCACTTTATCTACTCTGGAAAGAGTAACACCATAACCGTGGGTGTATTTTAAGTGTTTTGAAAGCCAAGGTTGATTTTCAATTTTTGTCTCGTCTATTTCTCTGGCAGATAAGAAAGTTTGCGTATATTCTCCGTTAATCATATAGCGGTCCACATCCACATCATTAAACTGATAGTAGGTCCGAATACTCTGAGCTTGATTATAGAATTTCTCTGCCGGTTCAAAATCATTGATTCTGATATTAGAGATGGTTCCCATATTATTTAATATATCGTCCTTCGTTAGGGTATTGGATGCGGCAAAACTCTTGATTTGAATGTCTTGCAGATCATAAGCATATTGAGTGAAGGCGATATTATTTTTCAAATAAGGAGACTCCTTACTGATTTCATCGGGAGAAACAATTAAATTCTGTACCAGGAGCGCTGTACCGGTCCCTGCCACAGAAATGACAATCATAAGAAGCGGAACAGCCAAAACTATCTTGAAGTTTTTCTTTTGAAAACCGATGACAAAGGTAATGGCAGCAATTATAGACATGACGATCAATGCACGATAAACCCAAAGGGTTACGTTAATGTCTGTAAAATTGGCGCCATATACAATCCCCATCTTAGTATAAAGCAATGAATATTGTTTCAACCAGAAGTTGACTCCAACCATCAAGAAAAAGATAACGCCAAGAACCTGAAGCTGTTTGGACGCAATGGCCGCCAACTGCCTCAGATTATTTTTATCCAACTGGGTGCCGCCACCGCCTCCGTGTTGCCCGTTAAATTTAAATCGACCTCCGAAGGCACTGTTAACCGCCTCACCGAAAGCACCAAAACCGCTTCCGTAATTACCGGTATAACGCTGTTCTCCATTTTGATCGTGTTCAAACTCCTTTTTCTGTTCAAAAATCTTAGGTCTTCTCATGGAGAGCAGAATCATATAGTAGAGTAAAGTTATCAATCCGAAAGCAATCACAATCCCAATAAGGATCCGGTTGATCTGCGAGATAAATTCCAGTTTAAAAATATAAAAGGAAACATCCATGTTAAAAATCGGGTCCTTAATATTGAAATCGGTGCTATGGACAAATTTTAAAATCTCAAACCAGAGTCCGGTCACTGCAGTCATAGTGATTAACAGGCCAAATAATGCACCGATGGCCAAGGCAATCCGATTGATTGTTTTTTCACTAAATGTGACATTCTCCGTTATTTCCACCCGCTTGTAATAGCCCTTCTTCAAAGACAATAAGTATATATAGGATAGTGCGGATATTATAACAAAAGTAGGAATTCCCAATTTTAATTGTGTAAAAATCTTCTTAAAAAATACACTGGTATAACCCAACTCCCGGAACCATAAAAAATCAGTCAGAAAACCGATCAAAGCTCCGAAACCAGCAGCAATCACCAATATAATAATGATGATTGTAACTAATCCTAATCTTCCCTTTTTCAAAGTATCACCCTTCCTTTTTAGTTTACATATTTCAATAACGTTTGCAGGGTGGTCAACGCCTCATCCGGAAGCTGATCTCTTCCACCCTTAAATTCCTTAAGAGATAACAGATAATTGATCCTATTTTCAATGCTATTTGCCAATAGTTCTACATAATCTTTATCCTTAAAATCAGGAATAAATCCTTCTACTTCCATGGTTTTTATTTTCAAAAATGGGCCGAAGGATTTAAAATCCGCAGTACCATCAACAATTTGTTCAATGATGTGAATGGTGACTTCCTTAGGAATCTTCCGATTTAAGAAATGTCCCGTATTGATAATATAACATGATACATTTCGTTCAGCAAACAGCGCCTTAAACTTATTGTAATCCTGTTCAAGGGCATAAGTCCTGAATGGATTTGCGTAGGGTTCAAATACCAATGCATCCTTATCTGTACCCTTTAGGATTTTTTCCGCACTAGTTCTTTTGGTAGCCAGGCAAGCACCCATAACTGAGGCCAACACCGATTCTTCCAGCTTTACAACAGGGGGTAAAGAGTGATCTTTCATAAGCCATACAATACTGTTTACAGGTTCTTCCAGCTTGTCTACTCTGTTTTCAGCCCAAAGTTTTGATTTAATAGCTCGGCCATTTCCGTTTCGGATATCCTCAGTTACAGGAACCAGTTTGCCTTCGTTATCAATTGTGGCTCCACAGTTTTGAATGGTAATTAAATATTTGTTATCTTTTGAAACCAATGGGTAATCTTGTGTTTTATCAAAATATGAAGGTTCCAATGCGACCGCAGATCCGTTTTCAGTAGAAATGATATAAGCATCATCATGAAGAACGGTGACATCGTATTTTCCTTCATGCTTTGCATGTGTCAATGTTGATTTCCCGGATCCGGACAAACCAAAAACGCCCATAACATGTTTATTTCCGTCTTTCTTTACCATTCGTTTCATACCACCGTGACAGGAAACATACCCGTTTCGATTGGCCACACCCCAGGCAATGGTAAGTGTCCCCTTCTTATGTTCCCCAAAATACCGCAGACCTAACAGAGCAGCACAATTGTGCTCCGAATCAAAATAGGCTAAACCATTTGGATATCTCGAATCCTTCCAGTCCGGATCTGATAAGATATAAATGTCCGGTTCATCTCCCAATTTTACAGAATTGGCATACATTTGATCATAAAAGTCATTCCTATACTGGAAATTTAATAGCCAATTATATAGGGTGTGTTCATAGGTTTCGGGTACAAGTAAATTTGCTTTTACCATAAAATCTTCATCCAGGCCAATGTAAGCCTCTGTATGCAACATGGTTTTATATCGGGTTTTATAAACGGCTTCTCTTAAAACTGCAGCAATATCACTTTCTACTATACCTTTTTCACCTAATATTACCCGAGCACCGGCAAACCGTCCAACGGTTTCACCGTCATTAAAAAGCAAAATTTGTGCACCCTTAGGTAATCCTATTTTTTCCGGTTGGTAAACCGGTATATCAAGAGCTATTGTCCCGGTAGTGGACTTAGCCATTTCATAAGCTTCTTTTAAATCAATAATCTTTTTTACATTATTACCATAAAAAGCAGTTTCAATAGTAGTTCTGCTTTGAGAAAATGCTTTATTTCCCGGTCCAATTTCTTTTCTTTGATATCCTGAATTTGTTGCCATAAAAAGTCCTCCTTAGTAAGCTAAAATCTATATTCTTAATATCTTACCATAATAATAAAATTGCTAAACAAATTAAGTGTTAAAACTTAATATTTAAAGTAATTAATAATCTTCATTTCATCATCTATGGGCTTCATCTGATAAATCCAATGGTAGGTTTTGTTATATGTTTTTCCACCGCTAACTTCCTCAATTTCTTCATAGGTCCATATATAATAGCCATTTTCTCCTTTTCGTATTTCACCTATTTCCAAAAGGGTAAATGTTTGCTTAACCTTTCCTGTTTTAGAGAAAGTGGTAACATTCCTATAAGCCTTGCTTCCTTTTTGAGTTAGATGAATCACTTGGTCGCTTTCACCATTGACATAATCAATCCACTGGGAGTCAAAAGCAATCAGTGTACCTACTATTTCCTGATCGAAATACATGGCCTTTCCATCGTTGGCAGTCATCCAAATATTGCTTTCAATCGGTTTAGAGCTGTTAATGTCAGCTACCTTATAATCTCGATCCGGTATGTAAACCAATGTATCGTTGGCTCTAATTGTTTCAATGTTTTTATTATGTTCCATCTGGGAAGAAATTAAGTCAACCGGGATTGGCTCGTCCTCTTCTTGCCCTTCGAGGCTTACATCGACCGGTTCCGCCTCAGGATCGTCTTTTCCGTCCACTCCATTTTCAATTGCCGGATCATCAACTCCGCCGATTCCTTTAAAGAATCGGACTATGCCATCCTTCCAGTTAGTTAAGGTGTTGACAATTTTAACTTGTGAATCAGTGACAACAGCTGCAGCTTGGCTCTCCGGCCAAAAATATTTAATGCCAAGAGATGCTATTTCTGCAATTAATATCAGAATTATTAAGATTAAAATAAATTTCCCAATGCAGCCTTTTTTCTCTTTTTTCTCGGAGTCCGTTTCTTCACCCTCTTCTTTATCAAACCAAAGAGGAGTTTCCGGTATTTGTGATTCTTCCGGCTTTAGTGATGTCTCTATCG
>JAQUJQ010000070.1 GCA_028680875.1 Eubacteriales bacterium | reverse complement strand
TTACCCTTTGTGGCATATCACTATTTTCCTACATACATAGAAATCTTTATCATTATGGGAGCGATAGTATTGTGGAAACATAGAAGCAATATAAAAAGATTGTTAAAAGGGGAAGAACCCAAAACTAATTTTAAAAAATAAGAAACGGGAGTATCCGGAAGGAGGATATATGGAACGTAAAATCGCAGTATTGGGAGCCGGTAGTTGGGGAACCGCTTTAGCTATCAGTCTATCAAATAAGGGCCATCGGGTGCAAATGTGGGACATAGATCAAACTCATCTGGAATCTTTACATGAGAATAGAGAAAATAAAAAATATTTACCGGATATCTGCTTTAACCATAGGCTGGAAATTAAAAAGGATCTGGAAGAGGCTGTCCGCGGCACAGATATTGTTCTTTTTTCTGCTCCTGCTCAACATTTCAGAAGTGCATTAAATGGGGCCATTCCATATTTAAAGGATGATATGGTGTTAGTCAATGTGGCAAAGGGTATTGAACAAAAAAGTTTAAAAAGGTTATCGGAAATTGTTTTTGAAAGACTTCCCAAGGCAAATTATGTTGTCCTTTCGGGGCCTTCTCATGCAGAGGAGGTTGCCAGAGCTTTACCAACTACTGTGGTAGCTGCTTCCAATGACCAAAGGCTTGCGGAATATATTCAAGATATCTTTATGACAGAAAAATTCCGTGTTTATACCAACTCTGATATAGTTGGTGTGGAATTAGGAGGAGCCTTGAAGAATATCATAGCACTGGGTGCCGGTATTTCCGATGGTATGGGTTTCGGAGACAATGCCAAAGCTGCTATGATGACCAGAGGAATTACAGAAATAGCACGGCTTGGTGTCAAATTAGGCGGGAAGCAAACGACTTTTTTCGGACTTTCCGGCATAGGGGATTTGATCGTTACCTGCACAAGCATGCATAGCCGAAATAGACGGTGTGGAATAATGATCGGGGAAGGAATAGCACCTACCGAAGCGACAAAAAAGGTTGGAATGGTAGTGGAAGGCATGTTTACCACTGAGGCAGCCTATGAACTTGCCCGGCGTAATGAGGTTGAAATGCCCATTACCCAGCAAATATATGAGGTTATTAACGAAAAAACTGATGTAAAAGAAGCACTTCTGGCTCTTATGACCCGTCAAAAGAAACATGAGACAGAGGACTTATTTTAATACGATGAAAGATCAGAAAAAAACACCTCTTTTTGATAGGATATTAGACTATATTAATGAGGAAACAACGCCGTTTCACGTTCCTGCTCATAAGATGGGGAAGGGAATTCATCCCAAATGGAAGGATTTTGCGGGGGAAAACATCTTTAAAATGGACCTTACGGAAGTACAGGGGTTAGATGATTTACATCAAGCAGATGGTGTAATTCAAGAAGCCCAGGAACTGGCAGCGGAAGCTTGGGGTGCAGACAGCAGTTATTTCTTGGTTAACGGGACCTCCGGAGGGATTGTTGCTTCAATCTGTACCGCAGCAAAACAGGGAGAAAAAATTATTGTACCTCGTAATTCACATAAATCTACAGTGTATGGATTGATCGTAAGCGGGGCTGTACCGGTCTATATTTCACCTGAAATCGATCGGGAAAAAGGATTGGTTGGTGGAATCTTACCATCCACCTTACAGAAAGTCTATAGAGACAATAAAGAAGCTAAAGGAATGGTTGCTGTAAGTCCTACTTATTACGGAGTATGCAGTGATATTAAGAGGCTTATTGAGATAACTCACCAATACAATGGTATTTTCATTGCAGATGAAGCTCACGGGAATCATGTTTATTTTCATGAAAAGCTTCCAAAGGGAGCATTGTTTCTAGGGGCCGATTTGTGCTGTCAAAGCATTCATAAAATGTCCGGCTCCCTCGGGCAGAGTTCTATTCTCCATACAAAAGGCAACCGGGTTGATGTTAACAGACTGAAGGCTAATTTACAGATGACGCAAAGCACCAGTCCCTCTTATATACTAATGGTTTCTTTAGATTTAGCAAGAAGTAATATGGCTATAAAGGGTCACAAACTTTTGGAGGATCTTATAGAACTGACCGAAAAAACCAGAAAGCAAATTGAAAAAATTCCTTTTATAGAAGTTCTCGGTCCGTCAATAACCGGAATACATGGCATTGCAGAATATGAGCCTGCCAGGCTCGTGGTATCTGCAAGAAAATTAGGGATACAAGGGTATGAATTATATAAACTCCTTCGTAAAGACTATCAGATTGAAATCGAATTTGGGGATTACTTTTATGGAGTTTGTATTTTAGGCATTTATACTACCCATGATGAACTTGATAGATTAGTAAGAGCATTGAAAGATATATCGATGCGGTTTCGGGGACAGAAAAAACCACTTGTATGGAATGAGGAACTGCCACCCATTCCACCACAAATTCTTAGCCCCAGGGAAGCATATTTTGCTGATGTGGAAAAGGTGCCATGGAGCCGGGCAAAAGGTCGTATCATTGCCGATATGGTGGTCCCTTATCCTCCAGGCATTCCGACCATATGTCCCGGTGAATTGATCACCGATGAGGTGTGGGATTTTCTCGATGCTCAAAGTAAAGCCGAAAGACATTTTCATGGATCGGAGGACGGAAGTTTAACCTCTATTCAGGTTGTCAGTAAACTCGGGTAACAGTGAAGTTATGATCCTCCAGAACCTCCAGGATTTCTTTGATGTGGTCATGGCCATTTGTCTCCACAGTAACCTCTAAAAGAACTTTATTTGAGTATCGGTCAAGGGCTTTGAATTGATTATGTTCCAACTCGATGACATTTGCTCCACAGTCTGCCAGAAGCTGCGCCACTTTTACCAATTGTCCCGGTTTGTCTGGCAGTTCAACGGAGAAACACATGATGCGGCCCCGGGTGATCATTCCCTGGTTGATAATGGAGGAAATGGTTACCAGGTCAATGTTACCGCCGCTCAGAAGGCAGACTATGTTTTTTCCGGGGGTTGCCCGTTTTCGAACTCCTGCCAGTGGAATCGCTCCTGCCGTTTCTACAACCATCTTATGCTTTTCTATGACCAGGAGGACTGCCTCCATAATATCCTTTTCTGTCACTGTAATGATTTCATCTACGTATTTTCGGGCTATGGCAAAGGTCAAATCCCCCGGTTGCTTTACAGCTACGCCCTCGGCTATTGTTCTTACGGAAGTTAATCGTGAAATCATACCTTCTTCAATGGAAATTTTCATAGACATGGCTCCCAACGGAACAACGCCGATGATTTTAACTGAAGGTTTTAAAGATTTTACAGCTAAAGCCACTCCACTGATCAAACCGCCTCCGCCGATGGGAACCAGTATTTCATCCACATTTTCCAGATCTTCTAAGATTTCCATACCGATGGTGCCCTGGCCGCAGAGCACATCATAATCATCAAAGGGGTGAACGAAGGTAAACCCTTCTTTTTCAGAAAGATCAACGGCATGGCGGTAGGATTCGTCGTATACATCTCCATAGACAATAACCGAAGAACCATAAGCCTTTGTAGCTTCTACTTTAAGAAGAGGAGTGATGTTAGGCATGACGATGGTGGAAGATATTCCTTTTTTCTTGGCGGAATAAGCTACACCTTGAGCATGGTTTCCCGCAGAGGAGCAGATTATTCCTTTTTTTTGCTCTTCATCTGATAACTGAGAAATTTTATTATAAGCTCCTCGTATTTTGAAAGAGCCTGTCTGTTGCAGATTTTCAGGCTTTATGAAGATGCTGCAACCATATTCTTCACTGAAAAAGTCACTATGTATAAGGGGCGTTTCTTTTATCACCGGCTTTAAATTCTCTCTGGCTTTTTCAATGTTTTCCTTATGATTCTGTTCCAAATAGTACCTTATCTGATCTGCGTTCATGCCAACCTCCCCATTAGTAATTGAAAATATGTACTTAGTTTATAGCTTTTCTTTGTATCAGTCAAGAATAAATGATACAATGCTAAAGTATAGCGAGAATTCGGAGGAAATGAAGGTTGAGAAACAAGACTTTTTATATACAGACATTCGGATGCCAGATGAATGAACACGACTCGGAGATGTTGGCCGGAATGTTAATAAATTTAGGTTATTGGGAAAATCCTGTACGCAACCAAGCTGATGTAATTCTTATTAATACCTGCAGCGTCAGAGAAAATGCGGACAAGCGTTTTTTCGGCACATTAGGGCAGCTTAAAAAGGAAAAGAGGAATAGGCCGGAGCTGGTGGTCGGAGTGTGTGGTTGCATGATGCAACAACAGCATGTAGTCGATACATTAAAGGCAAAATACCCCTGGGTAGATTTGGTTTTCGGTACGCATAATATTCATGAATTTCCTTTGTTGTTAGAGAACATTCTCAATGAACGAAAAAAGTTGGTATCGGTTTGGGATGATGGAGAGGAAATCGTTGAAGGTTTACCTGTTCATAGAAAGCATCCATTTAAAGCTTATGTTAATATCATGTATGGCTGCAATAATTTTTGCACATACTGCATTGTACCTTATACGCGGGGGCGGGAGCGCAGTCGTAATCCGGAGGAGATTTTAAAAGAAGTTCAAAAATTAGTAGCGGATGGCGTAAAGGAAATTACTTTATTAGGTCAAAATGTTAATTCATATAAAGGTCCAAAGCCGGATAGGGTTACATTTGCCCTGTTGATTTATGCTTTAAATAAAATTGATGGATTAGAACGGATCCGCTTCATGACCTCTCATCCAAAGGATTTATCAGACGAATTGATTCAAGCTTATGTGGATTGTACAAAGCTGTGCCCACATATCCATCTGCCTATGCAATCCGGAAGTACGGCCATCTTGAAGAGAATGAACCGAAAATATACGAAAGAAGGATACCTGGCTTTAGTAGAAAAACTGAGAAATGCAGTTCCGGATATAGCTATCACGACCGATATCATTGTTGGGTTTCCCGGGGAAAAGGAAGAAGATTTTGAAGAAACTCTGGATTTAGTGCAAAAAGCCCAGTTTGATTCAGCCTTTACTTTTCTTTATTCCATTCGTAAGGGGACACCTGCGGAAAAATACGGAGAACAGATCCCGGAGGATGTAAAGCACCAACGGTTCAGCCGTTTGGTTGAGGCTGTAAACAGTATTTCCGTTGAAAAGAATCAGGCCCACGTTGGCAGAGTGGAAGAGGTACTTGTTGAAGGACAAAGCAAGACCAACCGTAATGCTTTAACCGGACGCACCGGCGGACATAAGTTGGTCAATTTCAAAGGAGGAAAGGACTTAATCGGTCAAATTGTTAAAGTTAGGATTATCGATAGCACCACATTTAGTTTAACAGGAAGCTTGGAATAAAACCTTACACTCTTCTTAATCAAAATATAACACCATCATAGCTAGTCGGAGACAAGTCAATATTATTATAGCTTATTGTTTGCATAAAGAGAAGTAACAGCTAATATATTGTACA
Organism: Eubacteriales bacterium; assembly: GCA_028680875.1. Lineage (GTDB taxonomy): Bacteria > Bacillota > Clostridia > Peptostreptococcales > Anaerovoracaceae > JAQUJQ01. The sequence continues at coordinate 1,918 of JAQUJQ010000070.1, read as the reverse complement.
GACATAGTGTAATGAAAAGGAGGGGTTATATTTTGGAAAACCTGAATATATATGAAAGTATTGCAGAAAGGACCCAAGGGGATATCTACATAGGAGTAGTAGGACCTGTACGAACGGGAAAGTCTACATTCATTAAACGTTTTATGGATTTGATGGTCATTCCAAACGTAGAAAACAGCCATGTAAAAGAACGGGTACGGGATGAATTGCCTCAAAGTGGCAGCGGTCGAACTATAACCACAACAGAACCTAAATTCGTTCCGGCTGATGCAGTAGAGGTTACTCTTCCCGATAACACACATTTTAAAGTTAGGATGGTGGATTGTGTGGGATACATGGTCGAAAATGCCATTGGGCATTTAGAGAATGACCTGCCTCGTATGGTAAATACTCCTTGGTATGAGGAACGGATTCCGTTCATACAAGCTGCGGAAATTGGAACAAGAAAAGTGATTACCGATCATTCTACCATAGGAATTTTGGTGACCACGGACGGCTCAATAGGTGAAATTGCACGTGAGGATTTTATACCTGCTGAGGAAAGGGTTGTAAAAGAACTGGCAGAATTGAAAAAACCTTTTGTAATTATTTTGAACTCAATTTCACCGGAGGAAGAATCGGTTCAGGAATTACGGAATCTATTAGAGGAAAAGTATCGGGTTCCTGTTATTGCTGCAAATTGTGCAAAAATGAGCACCAATCAATTGAACAAAATTCTTTATCAGGTATTGAACCAGTTCCCAGCGGTAGAAATCGGTTTCCACTTACCTGGTTTCATTGAGGGATTGCCCAACGATCATCGGATAAAGGCCACCATCATTACCGGAATTAAAGACTGGTGTAAGGATTTTAATACTGTTAAGGATATCAAAGATACAGTAGCTTGTCTTGCAGATGGTGAAATTGTAAAAAATGTTACCATAAAAGAAATGAATTTGGGAACTGGAAGCACCGAGGTGGTTTTGGAGCCTGTGGATGGATTATTCTATCAGGTAATCAGTGAGATTACTGAATGTGAGATTGAGAATGACAGTCAATTTTTCCCGCTGATTAAGGAACTGGCTATAGCCAAAAGGGCTTACGATAAACTGGCACCGGCTATGCTTCAGGTAGAGAGTGCAGGATACGGTATCGTCCAACCAAAGCTGTCGGAAATGACTTTGGAAGAGCCGGAAATCTTCAAACAAGGTAATAAATTCGGAGTTCGGCTCAAAGCTAAAGCCCCCAGCCTTCACATTATTAAAACCGATGTAACCACTGAAATTTCACCGGTAGTGGGTAGTTTCCGGCAGAGTGAAGACCTGGTTGAATATCTCCTAAGTGAATTCGAAAGTGATCCTTCAAAGATTTGGGACACCAATATCTTTGGAAAATCACTTTATGAAATGGTGGCAGAGCAGATGGAGACAAAGTTAGCCAATGTCCCTGAAAACATTCGTGCTAAAGTGCAAAAATCATTGGAAAAAGTATCTAATGAGGGTAAGGAATATATGATATGCATAGTATTGTGATCATTTTTTCCATTTGAAAGCAATTACTCCTGCAATCATTAATACCAAACCCATCCACTTGTTCCAAGTGAAGGGGATCTTATCGGTTCCCAGCCATCCGAACGCATCAATGATGGCGGCTACCAACAATTGAGAGATCAAAATAACGGCAATGGCATGGGTGGGGCTTAATTTTCCGATAGCTACCATAACGGTAATTATGATAATTGTGCCCAAGATCCCACCCAGCCAGTAAACTTTATTAACCTGAGTGATTTGTGTAAAATCCCCTTTACCCATAATCCACAGGACGATAATCCCAAATATCAATGCGGTGCCCTGGACAAAAACGTTTGATTCCTAAACCCCTATTTTCTCACTGAGGCGGGTATTGATCACTCCTTGCAGACTCATTGATGCACCGGCTA
>JAQUJQ010000003.1:27496-30184 GCA_028680875.1 Eubacteriales bacterium | reverse complement strand
CTCACGGGAGACGGTGGGCCTCTTGATCCGGCAGAAAAGAAACATCTTACAGAATTTGAAATTAGGAATAATTGGCGATTGGCCTGTAAAGTGAGGATTATTGAAGATATAACAATTGAGATACCCGGAGTCCATGGAGGTACCGATCGAAAAAAAGATTTAATTATGTTTCCTGAAGGGTTTTCCCCTGATTTATGGCCTCTCGATAAGAATAATAAAAAAGTTTATGGGGTAGCATTTGATATTGGTACCACAACAGTAGTAGGTATGTTATGGGATCTCACAACCGGTAAACCGGTTCATGCTGCGGCACGAACCAACCCCCAAAGTGTCTTTGGCGCAGACGTTATTTCCAGAATTATGTTTTCCGGTCAGGAGGAGGGAAATCTCTCATTATTACAACAAAAGGTTCTGGATTGTTTACATGAGATTTTGATAGAATTTGAAAACACAGAAGGAGTTGCCCCTTCTCATATTCTAAAAGCAACTGTAGTGGGCAATACAACAATGAGTCATTTGTTCCTGGGGATCAATCCAGGTAGTTTGGCCAGATCCCCCTTTGAACCGGCATTTCGAGGGCCGGTGACAGTAAATGCTGAAAAATTGGGCTTTGCAATAAATTCCAGAGGATTGGTTCATGTATTGCCAAATATCGCCGGACATGTTGGGTCAGATATCACAGGGGTGCTTTTGGCCTCCGGATTAAGAGCACTGGATGGAGCCAATCTGGCCATCGATATTGGTACTAATGGAGAAATACTATTATCTTATAATGATAAGGTTTTGACCTGTTCTACTGCTGCAGGACCTGCATTTGAAGGAGCCTCGATTCACCAAGGAATGCGGGCAACCACCGGAGCGATTGAAAGTGTCAGAATACAAAACGGAGATGTGGAGCTGTCTGTAATTGATGATGCAACACCCATTGGTATTTGTGGTTCCGGTTTAATTGATAGTGCGGCAGAAATGTTAACCTATGGTATAATCACCAAAAAAGGCAGGATGTTAAATAAAGAAGAAGCAAGAAAAATAGGGCTAGCTGATGGCATTATCAATCGTTTGTCTACAGGAAATAACGGTAATGAATTTATATTATTCAAAGGAAAAGGAGGAAATAATATTGCAATCAATCAAAAAGATATCAGAGAGGTACAGTTAGCAAAAGGAGCTATCTCCTCCGGGATTTCTATAATGATGGATCGGTTGGGCATCAAAGCAGAGGATCTAAGGCAGGTACTTTTAGCAGGTGCTTTCGGTAACTATATTAATAAGGGAAGTGCATTAACTATAGGACTTTTACCTCGTATTTCAGAAGAAAAGGTGATATCCATTGGAAATGCTGCAGGAGTGGGAGCTTGTATGGCATTACTTTCTCAATCCGCCAAAGGACATGCTAATCTATTGGCTGAAGAAACAGAGCATGTAGACTTAGCAGCGCATCCGGACTTTCAAGATACATATTTAAAAGCAATGTACTTTTAGAGGTTGAATGCTGAAAGCATTAAATTCAATGAAATCGATAATCAGGGCTGAGGGAGTTCTTTAGAGGTTAATTGTCTTGCAATAATCCCTCTAGCCATATAATCTCCCATGGCAACAGTGAGATCCTTAGAACGACACTATTTCCGACTCGGTATAAATATAGTTTGCAAAAATTCTCTGTACATTTATGCTACAATAGTATATGCTTTGTAGCATAGGTGTACATTGCTTTTTAAGGGGATGATCACGTGACTGATTATAGACAAAACATTAAAAAAATACTTTCAGAAAACAATGGCATCGTTACAGCCGAACAGGTTTCCGATTATGGAATCCCAAGGCGATGTCTTTCTGAGATGGCTGGCGCAGGAACCATTATAAAGGTTGCACGTGGAATTTATGCTTTGCAGGAAGTTTGGGAGGATGAGATGTTTCTTTTACAGTATCGCTTCTCGAAAGGCATCTTTTCTCATGAAACGGCGTTATATCTTCACGGGATGACTGACCGCACGCCACATCGCTATATCATGACATTTCCGCACGGATATAATACAGGCAATGCCAAAAAGCAAAATATCACAGCAAAAACTGTTATCCCCAGACTTTATGAATTGGGGCTTACCGATGTTATATCCCCTGCAGGTAATACCCTGAAAGTATACGACATTGAACGCACTCTTTGCGATATCATAAAGAATAAATCAGATATTCAGATTATTAACCCAGCCATGAAAGCTTATGCAACATCCAATGGTAAGGATATATCCAAATTGATAGGATATGCCGAACAACTAAGGGTTAAGGCAAAGATTCTCACTTATATGGAGGTGCTGCTATGATTACAAAGAACCCAATGCAATTAAAGGCACTTATCAAAAAACAAGCTATAGAAAAGAACATATCCGCCCAGATCGTCATGCAGAACTACATGATGGAACGATTGCTTGAACGGATTTCATTGTCAAGCTATAAAAATAACTTTATTCTGAAAGGCGGCTTCCTCATCGCAGCTATTGTAGGATTAGATACAAGAGCAACGATGGATATGGATGCCACTATAAAAGGAATGGATCTTACACATGAATCCATCACAGGGATCTTTAATGATATCTGCAAAATAGAAATTGATGATGATGTGAAGTTTTCTGTTCTGCGAACAACAAATATCCGTGAAGGTGATGATTATCCAGGTATCCGTGTAAGTTT